>JBDTKK010000020.1:0-6593 GCA_039935335.1 Chitinophagaceae bacterium | reverse complement strand
GGTGAAGGTCAGAAAGCCCGTAGTGGTGCGCATTGTTGATAATAATCGTGTTCGCATTCGAGATATCCACGCCACTTTCCACAATGTTGGTACAGCAAAGCACATCGTATTTGTAGGAGATAAAATCTGCCAAAGCCTTCTCCAGTTTATGCCCTTCCATTTGCCCATGTGCCATCACAAAATTCAAGTCGGGACAAAGCGACCTTAGCTTGCTCATCATGTCGGGCAAACTCTGCACGCGATTATGAACAAAATAGACTTGGCCGCCTCGTTCTGTTTCAAAGTAAAGTGCATCACGAATAGTGGTTTCATCAAAGGTCAAAACCTCGGTGTGCACAGGTTGTCGATTGGGCGGCGGCGTGTTGATGATACTCAAATCCCGCGCACTCATCAAAGAGAATTGAAGCGTTCTTGGAATCGGTGTCGCCGTCAAAGTCAAGGTATCAACTGAAGCCTTTCGCTCGCGCAATTTTTCCTTTGCACTTACGCCGAACTTCTGCTCTTCATCTATCACCAGAATCCCAAGGTCTTTGAATTTCACATCCTTGCCCAAGAGGCCGTGCGTACCGATGATGATATCCACTTTCCCTTCCGCCAGCGCCTTCATTGTCTCCTTCTTTTCCTTCGCGCTTTTAAAGCGATTGATATAATCGACTGTACAAGGAAAGTCTTTCAACCTTTCGGAAAATGTCTGGAAATGCTGATAAGCTAGAATGGTTGTCGGCACCAAAATAGCGGCTTGCTTGCCATCCACTACTGTCTTGAAAGCGGCGCGGATAGCGACTTCTGTCTTTCCAAAGCCTACATCACCGCAAACCAATCTATCCATTGGAGCTTCGGCCTCCATGTCGCGCTTTACATCGGCAGTTGCGGTTGCTTGGTCGGGTGTGTCTTCATAAAAGAAGGAAGCCTCAAGCTCTGTCTGCAAATAAGTATCCGGCGAATGCGCAAAACCTTTGCTGGCCTTGCGTTTCGCATACAGTTTTATCAAGTCGGCAGCTATATCCTTAACCTGCTTCTTCGTCTTGTTTTTAAGTTTCTCCCAAGCATCCGAACCAAGTTTGTTGATGCGCGGCGGCGAACCGTCTTTACCTGTAAATTTTGAGATTTTGTGCAGCGAATTGATGTTCACATACAGGACGTCGTTGTCTTTGTAAATGATGCGCACTGCTTCCTGCATATTGCCATTCACGTCTATTTTCTGCAAGCCACTGTAGCGCCCCACGCCGTGATCGATGTGCGACACAAAATCTCCAGGTTGCAAGTCCCGCAAGGCTTTCAGCGTAATGGCTTTCCCTTTGGAATAAGCTTGTTTTACTGAGTATTTATGGTACCGCTGAAATATTTGGTGGTCGGTATAGCAAACGACTTTATGGTCGTTGTCTATAAATCCTTTGGAAATAGCCGTAGGAATCGGCACAAAATCTATAGCAGCCTGTGAGTCTTCAAAAATGCTGCGCAGCCGCTCCAATTGCTTGGGTTGTTCTGCAAAAACGAAGGGAGTAAATTGCTTTGCACTTCGCTCTTTCAGGTCCTTTTTAAGAAGGTCAAATTGGCGATTGAAGGAAGGTTGTTCTTCGGTGGAGAAAGGGATGGTGATGAGGTCGGCATTCGTTTCACTCCACTTTTTGACCCCCCTCCCGGCCTCCCCCCCAAGGGGGAAGGAGCCCGCTGTACCCGCATCTTGTGAAAGTAGCGGCATGTTAACATTTGATTCCTGAACCAAATTCATCTTGCCTTCTTCGAGAAGCCACAAGGGCTTCCTTTCAGGTAACGATTTTAAGATACCGTCAACTTTCTTTAAAATCTTAGGAAGTTCCATAAGTACTTCATCATTGCTGAAACGCAATACGTCGAACCCTAATTCATTTAATCTAGTTGTTCGCTGCTCGTCGCTGTATTTATTATCAGGAAGCTGGTGAATTCCGCCATCCAATTCGATTATCAAACACTTTTTTAAGCAGATGAAATCCGCAATAAATTGGTCAATCGGATGCTGCCGACGAAATTGATTTCCACTTAACGAATTTCCGCGAAGCGCAGACCAAAGCTTTGCTTCCGCTGATGTTGGAGTCTGCCTGTTTTGTTTTGCAAATTCAAGCAACTTTCCATAAATCTCTGGCTTCCCTGTCTGATAGCCATAAAAAACTTCTGGTTCAGAAAGTACATCATCAACCTCGCTATTGGGTGTCCCAAACGCCCCTTCCCCCCTGGGGATGAGCGCAAGCTCACGCGCGAAAGCGCTGCCGGGATGGGGGGCTTTGGGTGATGGCCTACCTCTGAATTGTGACGGAAACGAATCCATATACCCTTCCAAACTCCTTCCACCCCACTCCAACAAATGCCGCTCCTTTATTTTTCCCAGCCAAACATCTACATCTTCAAAGTCAATTGCCGTCAGCTCGCGCTGGATTTGGATTTCGTGGTCTTCATCAAGTTCGCCAATTTCAATTTTCTCGGGTAAATCTGCCTGCATTTGCTCCATCTTGCCAAAAGTGAAACCAAAGTCTTTGAACCAAAAGGAAGTGTTAGCAGGCAGGTAATCGAGCAAGGAAATCTTCTCTCCACTTTCAAATTTCGTTTCAATATTCGGCAGGATACTTACTGATAAAAGTTTGCGCTCCGAAAGTTGTGTTTCAGGATTGAACAAGCGAATGGAATCCACTTCATTACCAAACAATTCTATGCGATAAGGATGCTCATTGCCGAAGGAATAAATATCCAAAATGCCTCCGCGCATCGCAAACTGCCCCGGTTCATACACAAAGTCTTCTCTGTGAAAGCCAAGCTCTACAAACTGCGCCAGTAGAGGCTCCGGCTTCAAATTCTCCCCTACACGAATCTGAATCATGTTCTTCGAAAGAGAAGCAGGGTTCACTACTTTTTCGAATAAAGCCTCCGGATAAGTAACTAATATTTTCTTGTTTACGCGCTCGCCATTGAACTTGGAAAGTGCCTCCGTCCGCAACATCACATGGCTGCTATTGAGGTCAGAAAAAAAGGCGCTTCGCTTAAACGAATCTGGAAAATAAAGGATGTCGAGCGCTCCGGTGAGGTGTTCTAAGTCATTGTGGAAATAGGCGGCTTCCTCTTTATCACTCAAGACGAAGACATGGTTTCCTTCTGAAAGCTGCCAAACTGCCGTAGCCACAAAGGCCGCAGCAGAACCACGCAAGCCCTCTAAAGAAGCTCGAAACTTGGGATTGGGCAATGAGAGGGCAGCCGCTATTTGTTTTAAGCGGGTATCATCACTATAAAAGCCTTGCAACACCGACAAGTTCATCCGGCGCGAATGTAAGAATTGGAATGCCTTCAAGCTTTAAGAATTAAATTCCCGACGGCATTTTTCGTACTATTACGTTTATGAAAAAGCTACTCTTTCTTGGCCTTCCTCTAGTTTGTTTATTCCTTAATAGCTGCGGTGGTGGCTGGTCAGAGGAAGACAAGAAGAAGCTCCGCGATGATTGTGTATCTCAAGCACGCACGCAGATTTCCGAAGTAAATACTAACAAATATTGTGACTGCTTTGTGGAGCAGATGGTAGCAAAATATCCCGTCTTCAACGACATGACGAGAGGTTATCAAGCCGACACAATCGAAGCGCTAAAGAAGCATTGCCGAAACGAAATTGGCATGCAATAACAAGAATTTACAAAACAAATTTGAACCCTTCTTTTGCGGCTTTCCGCAGCAAAACCGAAGCTCTATATCTGTCTTCGCCATACTGTAAATAAAGTGAGTCCAATACCCGTAAAACAGAACCAGCTCCCCATTCATCGCAGAGTTGCAAAAGACCTTTGGGATAGTTGACTCCCTTAGTCATAGCCAGCTCCAAATCCGCTGCTGTAGCTACATTCAGGTAGAGAGCGTCCACTGCTTCATTCACCAACATGGCATTCACGCGCTCTAAAATTTGCTTCCCTAAGGCTTCGTCTTCATCAACCTTTGGGGCAATTGCTCCTTCGGAATAATTGTAAAATCCTTTGCCTGATTTACGTCCCAGCCAGCCCGCTTCCAGCAATCGCTTTTGAGAAAAAGAAGGCTTGTAGCGCGGGTCGAAAAAGAAGGAGTGAAAGACACTTTCTGTGACCACATAGTTCACGTCGTGACCAATGTAATCCATAAGCGTAAATGCCCCCATTCTGTAGCCGCCAATACTCGTCATCGCCCAATCTATAGTCGGGATATCCGCAATGCCTTCCTCGTAAATCCGCAAAGACTCGCCATAAAATGGCCGTGCAACGCGGTTCACAATAAAGCCAGGCGTGTCTTTGGCTATGACCGGAATCTTACCCCAATCCCGCATGATTTGCGTAGCCTCTTCCGTCGTCTTTGTATCGGTCTGAATTGCGGGAACAACCTCTACCAACGCCATGAGTGGTGGCGGATTAAAGAAATGCAGTCCGATCACCCGCTCGGGCTTAGTACAAGCTGCGGCAATAGCTGTAATAGAAAGTGAACTCGTGTTGGAAGCCAAAATACATTCCTCACACACCTGCAATTCAAGCGCGGCAAAGAGCTGCCTTTTCACGTCCAAATTCTCGATTATTGCCTCGATTATTAAAGTACAATCGGCGAGATCATTTAGGTTATTCGAGAACTTGATTTGCCCCAAAATCCAGGCGGCATTGTCAATTTTTCCCTTACGCTGAAGTTTCTCTAAAATATCCTTCATGCTGCTTTGAGAACGGTCTAAAGCAGTAGCATTATTATCATAAACAATAACGCTACAACCCGCCATGGCTGCGACTTGCGCGATGCCCGTACCCATAGCTCCCGACCCGATTACACCAATTATCATTCTACAATTTTTTTAAGGTTTCTACTCTGAAACGCGCCTATGAAACGCGCTTTTTTTGTGCCAAAATGCTCCAATCAGAAGCTTCCGCAACAATAGTGTTTACGAGCGTTCCCAGTCCATCAATTTCCATTTTTACCACATCGCCCACTTGCAGCCATTGAACTTTAAAGTTGGGATCATTGAATAGGCCAGTTCCGTTCAATTCTAAGAAGCATCCTGTGCCCACCGTGCCGCTTCCAATTACTTCGCCAGGAGCGACATTGGCACCATAAGCGCAGCGTTCCAGTATCTCCGCAAAAGTCCAATCCATATCACCCATATTTCCTTCGCTCACCAAAACATCATTCACCCAGCAACGCATCTTCAAATCATAGGTTGCGCCAGTATGGCCACTCTTAGGCTCTCTGCGATAACTTTCCAACTCGTCTGGCGTCACTAACATTGGGCCAATAACGGTAGAAAAATCCTTGCCTTTTGCCGGGCCCAGATTGAGCTTCATTTCCTCCATTTGTAGGAGACGTGCGCTCATGTCATTCATTATCATGTAGCCGGCGATGTAGTCATCGGCCTCCGCAGCCTTTATATTTCGACCTGATTTGCAAGTCACAATAGCCGCTTCCAATTCAAAGTCGAGCTTGTGTAAATGGTCGGGCATTACCGGAATATCGCCAGGGCCTTGTACTGCATTGTGGTTAGTGAAATAGAAAATTGGATACTCGTCGAATTCGGGAATCATGTCCACTTTCCGGTTGCGTCGAGCTGCTGCCACGTGTTGCCGGAATGCATAACCATCGCGGCAAGAAATAGGCCGAGGAACAGGAGCTAAAAGCTGTGCATCGTTCAAAGACACAGAACTCACTATAGCATTTTTACCTGATTTTATATCGGCTTCCACAATGCGCCCATGCGCAGAAAACTGCGCCCAGCCGGCCAAAGCGGCATCCATAGTCGCTGGAAGCTTAGCATCTGCAAGCTGCGTATCGTAAAGTTTATCGTTGATGCAAAAGGCCAGTTTTTCCTGCCCGTCGTGCAGGTATGTCACAAGTTTCATAAGCTAATATTGAATTGCGGTAAAAGTAAGGCAACATTTTAAGGGCATTTTCCCTGACTCATTCTTACATAAAAGCGGCCTTGCGCAAGCAAAATCTAAGAAAATAAGTTATTGTCGTTTGCGTGAATCACGAAATTATTTTATCAAATCCACAACGGAAGATTTTGGAAAGAATTCCTTTAAAGTTGCATTTGCAAATTTTTCTAAAAAGCGGAATGAAAAAACCATTTACATTTGCGCCCCGGCGAGTCTTATACGGCCAGCTCCTATTAATCCCCCAGGGCAGGAATGCAGCAAGGGCGTATGGTTGTAGCGGTGCGATGTGAGTAACTCGCCGGATTTTTTTGCCCCTACGTGAAGCTTTTTCATACCGAAAAACAGACATTCACTCAAAACATCCCAACAATGACTCCTGACAAAATCAAATTTGGCACCGACGGCTGGCGTGCGATTATTGGCAAAGACTATACCGTTTATAATGTCGCTCGTGTGGCTAATGCCTTAGCGAAATGGCTTCTTAAAAATAGTAAAGAAGGAAGTACACCTGTAGTAGTGATTGGCCACGATTGTCGCTTTGGTGGTCGCATGTTTTCAGAGACTGCTGCCGATGTGCTTTGTGGCGCTGGAATCAAAGTATTGATGCCAGATGAATTTGCTAGCACCCCTATGGTTTCACTCGGCGTATTGAGGCACAAAGCCGATCAGGGTGTTGTCATTACTGCTTCTCATAATCCCGCAGAA
>JBDTKK010000019.1:0-4930 GCA_039935335.1 Chitinophagaceae bacterium | reverse complement strand
GCTTTTCTCTTTCCTGAAATTTGAGTTTGAGCAGTATTCTTGTTTTTATGTCTTCTACGAAATAGAGCTCGCCAATCTTCCTTATCTGCCCATAAATGGCTTTACCAGATTGCTGCACTTCTTTTCGCTTTTCAAACTTGGGGTTGCCAACGTAAATCAGATTGTAAGCCTCCATCTCTTCTGTCCTCTTTAGGGATGCGCGTACCGAATATTTAAACACATCCCCTTTCCGTGCAAATTGGTGAACTGGAAAACCTTGTTCTTCAAGTTCTAATTGTTCCCACCTATCGAAATAGAAAAAGTAAACCTTACCACCCTGTGAGTCTTTGAGAAAGCCGAAGCCTTTATCCACTTTGTAGAAGGATGATTAGAAATGAAGGTTTTCTAAGAATGCATCTGCATACCTTTCTTTTGAATATTCTCTCAAAAATTCATGTGGTTGGTCATTTAAAAAATTGGAAAGTTCTGAAACGTTCTCGAAAATCCTAAAATGCCAGCCTTCATAATTGTACATGTAAACTATTTTCTGCTGTTTCTTTTCATTAGTCAACAGAATTGTTTCTAGCGTTCTCGAAGCACGACCTAAATAATCGACTTGAACGGCATCTATTGTATTCATTTCATGAAGGTGTTTTGATAATGGTATTCTAAAAGGTCTTTGTTTGGGAAATATCTTTCAGGTAGAGTAATGTTTCGCCCATCAATTTCTGCGAAGAACATTCTTATTGAATCTTCTTTTAGAAATTCGGAAATGGCTTTTGAAAGCTTCACCTTGTACTCGGTGGTGATGGTAATGTAACCAGTGTCAAAAGCCTTGTCATGGATGGAGTTTAGACACAATCCGTTTTCAGGATTTAGTCTATTCTTAATGTCTACAGCCCAAGGTATGATATGACTAGCGACTAGCAGCTTTGGCAAACGTAGACCAGTGATGCAACATTTGCTATCATAAATACCCAAGATGCTATCGCGGAAAAAGTCTTGATTTACCCTTGTTTTAATTAGTCTCAACTTCTCTTTGCCCTCTGGAATTTCTATTTCGAGACCTAAAATATCTTCAACATCCTTCTTTAAAAATTTCGCAATCAATGATGTGCTTTCAAAAGCCAGCTTCTCTTTGTCATTTGAAAATTCC
Source organism: Chitinophagaceae bacterium (assembly GCA_039935335.1). Classification (GTDB taxonomy): domain Bacteria; phylum Bacteroidota; class Bacteroidia; order Chitinophagales; family Chitinophagaceae; genus UBA1952. The sequence continues at coordinate 3,795 of JBDTKK010000019.1, read as the reverse complement.
TTCCAAATTTCTTTATCAAGGTTAGATGCACCGCTCAAACCAACAATGCCTCTTTGTGCTAACTCTATATCTAAACTTCCAAAATTTCCAATTTTCATTTTCACAGCATTAATTCCTCTTCCAATAATTTTCGAAGTAGTAATTATCTCCTGATTTGAATTATTAGCCTTATTGAAAGGAATGCTGAAATAGGTTCTCAAGGCAACTATCGTTTGTTCTCTTGTCCAATTATCTTTCGCCATTGCTGTTGTGATTTACACGATTTTCAGGGATTTTTTCTCCTTTACGCTCAATTTTAGATAAGCAGTGTTTTAAAGCTCATTTTGGTGTTGAAACTAACTTTGCGTCCCGATTGCAGCCCACTCTCTCGGCATCATTTTCCTGATTCCTTCTCTGTTTACAGTTCCTTTAATATGCGTTGTAGGCGTGTAATCCGTTATTCTGTGGTCGTAAACCAAGTTCCTTTCGCGTCCCATTCCTCCTACTACAATTGCATTTGCTATGCCTTCGTCGGGAATGATTTCATAACCAAATCCATTTCCCTTTCCTTCATGCCGTGCTTTATGATTAATTAAAGTCTGGACGTATTGCGTAGATAAAAAGTATTTGGTCGGCGGCACGTCCTTTTCTTTTACATCCATAAACTTGACCGATTTCTTGGTAGGATTGGGATAGTCGAAATCTGAAACCTTCATATCCGCCCTATAGCCCACAATATAAATTCGCTCCCGATTTTGCGGTACGCCAAAATCCCTTGCATTTACTACCTGTGGCTCAGGGACAAAATAACCTAAGTCATTTCTTAGAACATTCAGGATTGTCGCTAAGGTTTTGCCGCCGTTATGATTTCTTAGTCCTTTTACATTCTCAAGGAATATTGCCTTTGGTCTTTTTCGTTTAATTATTTCCGCAACATCAAAGAACAAGGTGCCACGCGTGTCCTCAAAACCACCGCGTTTTCCAGCAATCGAGAACGCTTGGCATGGAAAGCCCGCACACAAAACATCAAAATCGTCGGGAATAAACTTTTTAGTTGCCTCTTTGGTAATGTCGCCAAAGGGTACTTCTCCAAAATTTGCCTTATAGGTTTTCTGCGCTTCCGTATCCCATTCGCTTGTAAAAACGCATTTCCCCCCAAGGTTTTGCATGGCCATACGAAAGCCTCCGATGCCTGCGAAGAGGTCTATGAATTTGAAATTGTAGTTCTTGGGAGTTGGGAATGGGACGTTTTCAACTTCGAAAAGCAGTTGTTGCAGCGCATCATCTGCAACCATCCGATAGTTTTCCTCATCACTCTTGTAAGTGATAAGTTCTTCAAGAACCTTCTCGGCTTCTTCTTGAAAATGTTTGGAGATACCATTGTGAATGTTGTGCAGATAGTGGGTTAAGATGGCTTTCTTATGGTTGCTTGTTTCTGGCCCAACGAGCCGTATTCGAAACCGCTTTCCATCGAATTCATCAATGCTGATTTGCTCTTTCAACTTCATCTTCTTTCGCAGTTTTTATTGCCGCAAGTTCGCAATTTTAAAAGTGTACGGGCATGTTCATTCGGTAGATTGACGAGATAATTTTAGTCTTTTCGCCCTGACAAATGCTGCTTGCTTTGGCAGGGTCTCGACCTCCAACAAACATGTTTGATATTGACCTCTTCTTCTTTTACTAATCTCCTAACTCAAACCCAATGTGATTATTGGGAAAATCACTTTCGTTTGCGACTTCTTAAGCATTGCAACAATCGCAGCTTTGCATATTTCAAGGTCTTTATCCGTAAACCTCTTCCAGTTCACTTTGAAGGAAAAGATTTTCAATAAAGTCAACCTCCGAAAAATTACTTGCTTCTAAAAACATCGGTTCTTCCCCAACTGCTTTTGCGAACAACTCAAACTTGCTGTAAACAGTCCGATTCAATTTGAGCTGATAAACCTGTGTTTCTTCGTTCCACACAAGGTCGTAAAGAAAAAACGCAAAATCGGAGAGAGAAGGAGTTACTTCTGGTATTGTTGGCAGGGTGTCGTAAAAGGAGGTTTGCAGCGCTACAGCCTGCTTTTTATTCCATTGTTTTAGGATGCTGCCCTTGGCTATAATTTGAGGAATGAGCCTTTTCCTAGAGGAGGACAAGTAATCGGGGTGAGGATATTTCAAGGCTTTATTCCAAGCAAAATCCCGTGAAGGCGTTTCCAAGTAAGCATTAAATGGGCCGCTTAGATTGCCACTGATGTAAATAGATTGAACTTCTAACGAGCCGTAATCAGTGATTCGTCCTTTGTCGTCATAAGCCACAAGTACATAATCAATGTTGCCAGCGGCTTTGCCCTGCTTATCCTTTAATCTAACCTCAGCAACGTGTGTCCAGGATACACCTTTTGGGAAAAGAAATCTCGCAGCGTCACTAACAATCTGCCAGTCTTCTCGGAAGCGAACGGGACAAATAATCACCGGCTTATTGTTGTGATAAAGACTGCAAACGCCAAGCGGAAATTCAAGATTGTTCTTGGTGCAGTTGGGGCCGATATTGTTGTAAGGGCAAAGCTTTTCACTACGGTACCTTAATGCTCGTTCGCTTTCATTTTCTATCGGAAAACCGAAAACTTCGGCTAGGGGTTGATTGGAATTCATGAGTTACAAAGTACGAGCTTGGGGCAAATTTGCTTTTCGTTTTTTTACAACTTCAGCATTTTTCGTGTCTTCTCCGCAGTTCCTGTCTCCACCATAGTTCCTGCATTCACAATCCACTCCAATCAAGGCATCAACTCCACCACTGTCGGATGATCATAATTCAAAACCGCAACAGAAAACGCATATTCATCGCCTTCTTTTTGCACCACGGTCATAGCACCAACAGCCTGCAATTCTTCTAGGGCTTGTTTGCGTTCCCAGTTCGCCAGCTTCGGCATTTCATCCGTCAGGTAGCGCAACAGAAGCGTGATGCCGGGTTCGGCCATTCTTCGTTCTTCAATGAAGTGTAAAACGGCGAGCAAGCATTCCTTTGCAGTTGGTGTTACGTCTGCCGAAACACGCTTCGGCGTGGGCACTACGCTTGTCGGCATTGGGAAGGGCAAGTGGCTAAATGTTCGTGCTGGTCTTTCCTTCACCATCCCTCCAAGGTCTATGCGACCCACTATTTTAGGCCCTGAAATCTTCGGTAATTCTATTTTCTTGGCTTCCTCTTTTTTACGGTGTTCACTGAGAATGGCCACAGAGGCTTCGCTGAGTAAGGGTTGAATATCCATGAAGTTGGCAGCACCAATTATTTCCAACAAATCTCCACTCAAAGTATCCCTGAAAGCCGCTACCAGCACGCTTTTGCCGGAACGCTTGAGGTGTTGTACTACTGGAATATAATCGCGGTCGCCAGCCACAAGCACAAAGGTGTGGATGTCGTGGCGGGTATAAAGCAACTGCATCAGGTCTATACACATCTGCATATCGGCGGCATTTTTATGCGCTGTGCCGAGTACATTTTGGCTCATGATGCCCATCAAATAAAGGGTGCCGAGCGAGTTGCCACCTAAGCGTTCAAAATCGGCATAGGCATTCATCACTATCACCTGCATGTTCAGTTCTTTCTCCAGCTTCAGGCGCAGGTTTCGGACGATTTCGGAAGTATAAGAACCCAATTCAGGCGGCTCCCTAAACGTGTTTTTGAGGTAATAATAAATGTTCTCGTAGTCGATAAATACTGCCGTATGATGAACCGCCCCGTGCGGAATTAATTGCTGCTCCATCTCACAAAAATAACGGACAGACTTTGCTTCGATAACAGCGTCTTTACACCCTTACAATCTTTCTTTCTTT
>JBDTKK010000018.1:0-14987 GCA_039935335.1 Chitinophagaceae bacterium | reverse complement strand
CAATTAGCCGTTGGTCAGAGATAGGAATGCGGGGCGCGGTGTCTTGTGGGTCTTTTTGACAACCAATTTCTACTAACAGCAAAATGCTAATGGAGAGTAACGTTTTTGTTTTCATTTTAAGTATTCTTATATTTTAAGAAATTTGCTTATCGTAACAAAATTATCATCCCTCCCAAAAAGCCCATTCAAATCTTCCACCCACACATCAGAGCTGCCGTGATGAGGTATCATCCCTACATTGTTTTGTATTGAAATGTTAACGGTATTAGTAGAGCTACCATCGTTCCAATGCCGACAATATTCTTCCGAATTATTATCAAGCCGATTAATAGCATTTAGCGCATAGTATAATTCAAGGTTTAAACGACCAGTGGAATAGCCTGCAAGTTTTTGAAGTTTGTGTTCGGTAGCTAAGGTTATGAGATAGCTCCCTTGTTTTTGGATGGCGTCGCCCCATGCCAGTTCTGTTTTAGGGTTTAGATATATCCTTTTCCCCATAGGAAGGCTCTCGCCAAAATTTGGACCAATCTTGCTAAAATCATTAATTAGTCGATACCGATACCACCAATACTTTTGAAGATTAATGTTATAATTTTGGCAAAAAGCAGTTGTACAACAAAATAGTACAATTATACAGAAAAATGAATTTTTCATTTCTTTATGTTATTTCTTAGTTGATAGTAAGTAAACGATGTATCACCTTTTGAAAGGTTAAACTTAACAAGCCCGTTCGTTAGCGAAAACCAAGAATGTAAAAAAGTATTTTGATTGTAATTGTATGAATGGGCTAAAATTTCATAGACAGCGCCATACGAATGTCCTTTTTCAGCAAAATTGTCAATTAAGTTTAGCCCTATGCCTTCGGTTTGGTCGATTTTAAATTGGATGCCATTTGCAAAAGGCAATATTACCGCACAACCGTTCACAGATAGTTTATGACTTTCAATTCCGAGAGTTAAAGCATTTTCATAAGCTTCAACTTTGATGGCTGGTTGATATAACCCCGTACCAGTAAGAGAGTCATTGGTTGCAGAATAATTGATAATCTCATGATAAACAATGGCTGAGGATGAATATCGATAATACGACGTACTCGAATAATTTACGAAAAAACTATCTGTCACACCCGTCGCTGAATCTTGATACACAAAATAGCTTCCAATCTTAGCAGTAGCCGCATCTTTCAAACGTTGGTCGGAGATGGGAATGCGGGGTGCGGTGTCTTGTGGGTCTTTTTGGCAACCAATTTCTACTAGTAGCAAAATGCTAATGGAGAGTAGCGTTTTAAGATTCATAAACTTGTTTTTAAAAATAGTTAGAAAATCACCAACAAGCATTCCGGTGCTCAAAATTCATTTTTGTATCAATGCACGGCAGGTAGCGTTTCTTATCATTCAAATACTTTAGCTAAGCTATATATTTTTGAGTGGTTTTCTATGCAAGAACGCCATATTCTTTTTGCTTTCCCCGTCTCTATCAGTTTCTCGAAGGTCTTTTAATTTTTACCGTTTAGCTTCTTCATATTGCCCTAATTTTGCAGCCCTTTTAAAAATCTAATGTACTTGCCAAGAGCCACCCAATCGGGCGAGTTTTTGCATTTTTACTTTTGCATTTTGCATCGCTCATTTTATGAAAAACATCCGAAACTTCTGCATCATTGCCCATATCGACCACGGTAAAAGCACCCTTGCCGACCGCCTGCTCGAGGCCACAAAAACCATCAGCAGTCGCGATATGCAAGCACAGGTTTTGGATAATATGGACTTGGAGCGCGAGAAGGGAATTACCATCAAGAGCCACGCCATTCAAATCAACTTTCCCTACAAAGGCGAGGAATATATTCTCAACCTTATTGACACGCCCGGCCACGTAGATTTCAGCTATGAGGTGAGTCGTGCACTCGCAGCCTGCGAAGGCGCTTTGCTGCTGGTAGATGCTTCTCAAGGCATTCAGGCGCAGACCATCAGCAACCTGTATCTCGCGCTGGACAATGATTTGGAGATAATCCCAGTCATTAATAAGATAGACATGGAAGGCGCGATGGTACCTGAAGTGAAGGACCAAATGATTGAATTGATTGGTTGTAAAGAGGAAGACATTATTCTTGCCAGCGGCAAAACTGGCATTGGTGTGGAGGCTATTTTGGAGGCGATTATCAACCGAATACCTGCACCAACAGGAAAAGAAGATGCACCGCTTCAGGCTTTAATTTTTGATTCTGTTTTCAATTCCTTTAGAGGCATTATTGTCTATTTCCGGATTATCAATGGCAAGATTCGGAAGGGCGAAAAAGTCAAGTTTATCCATACAGGCAAGGAATACAACGCCGATGAAGTAGGCATTCTCAAGCTCACGATGACCCCGAAAGACGAAGTAAAAACGGGCGATGTGGGTTACATCATTACGGGTATCAAAAGTGCCGGTGATGTCAAGGTCGGCGATACTATTACTTCATCGTTAAACCCGACTCAAGAAATTATCAAAGGCTTTCAGGACGTGAAGCCGATGGTATTTGCAGGTATTTTCCCTGTAGAAACAGATGATTTTGAAGAGCTGCGTGAGTGCATGGAAAAGCTGCAATTGAATGATGCGTCGCTCACCTTTGAACCCGAAACTTCCCAAGCCTTAGGCTTCGGTTTTCGCTGCGGATTCTTGGGTATGCTCCACATGGAAATCATCCAAGAAAGGTTGGAGCGGGAGTTCAATCAGACAGTCATCACCACGGTGCCGAACGTAAGTTTTTACGCCTACACCACCCGCGAGCCACAAAAAAAGATTATTGTCAATAATCCCAGTGAAATGCCCGAGCCGGTGAAACTTTCCAAGATTGAAGAACCCTTTATCCGCGCACAAATCATCACCTTGCCGGAATATATTGGCAACATCATGAGCCTTTGTCTGGGCAAGCGCGGCATCCTTATCAACCAACATTATCTAACGACTACGCGCGTAGAATTGGTGTTTGAATTGCCTCTTGCCGAAATCGTGTTCGACTTCTATGATAAGTTGAAAAGCTGCACCCGTGGTTACGCCTCTTTCGACTACCAACCTTTGGATTATCGCGAGAGCGATATCGTAAAGATGGACATCATGCTGAATGGCGAAGGGCTCGATGCTTTGTCGGCCTTGATACACCGCAGTCGCGCGCAGGATTTTGGCAGAAAATTGGTGGCGAAGCTGAAAGAACTATTGCCGAAGCAACAGTTCCTAATTGCCATACAAGCCGCCATAGGCGCGAAGATTATAGCTCGGGAAACTATTTCTGCGATGCGCAAAGATGTGACGGCAAAATGCTATGGTGGTGATATTTCGCGGAAGCGGAAATTGCTGGAAAAGCAAAAGGCCGGTAAGAAGCGGATGCGTCAGGTAGGTAATGTGGAAGTACCGCAGGAAGCATTTATGGCGGTGTTGAAGTTGGATGAGTAAAGAGTTCATCGCTCCATTCTCAATTTATTTTTTCAACTTTTATCTGCGTAGCATTTCGATAACTTTTAGGAAAGTTTAAGCGATTTGGCGCTGAAGAGACCGTTTTTCTGCCCTAAGCTGCATACCCATTCCCGTTATCTTTGCCACCATTGCCTAAGCCTTTTCTGGTAAGGGCGCAACATTCCCCTATGCGCAAAATCTTTCCGCTCTTTCTTCTCCTCATTTTTATTTCGCTGCAAAGCTTTGCGCAGAATGCAACCGTCAAAGGTTTCGTTTATGAGCGAGCGAGTGGCGAACCAAGTATTTATACGAATGTCGTTATTGAGGGCACGGATTACGGTACGCAGACTGATGTGAATGGGTTCTTTTCCATTACAGTGCCGGCAGGGCAATACACGCTTATCACAACGCAAATGGGTTTTGATAGCACAACATTGGCCATTACGCTCACGCCCGGCGCGATTATTACCGAGAAATTATTTTTGAAACGCAGCGGTGTTTCGCTCAATAATGTGGTCGTTTCTGCAAGGAAGCAAGAGAAGCGGACTCTGGTAAATGCGGGCGTGACCACGGTTACTCCAAAAGAGATTAAACTCATGCCCAGCGCGGGCGGAGAGCCGGATATTGCCCAGTTTTTACAGGTCACACCAGGGGTGGTTTTCACTGGCGACCAAGGCGGTCAGCTCTATATCCGAGGAGGCTCGCCTTCGCAAACGGGCATTTTGCTGGATGGCGTTACTATTTACAATCCATTCCACACCATCGGACTTTATTCTGTTTTTGAAACGGATGCCATTCGTAGCGTAGATATTCAGACGGCTGCTTTCAATGCAGAATATGGAAATCGCACTTCCGCCATTCTTGATATTCATACCAAAGACGGAAATAAAAATCGTACGGCTGGTAAAGTTTCCCTTTCGCCCATCATGGCGCGGGCAATGCTGGAAGGTCCAATATTGAAGCCCAAAGGTGACGATGATGGGAGCATTACCTATTTGCTTTCCATAAAACACAGTTATCTCGACCAGACTTCAACGGCCATCTACGGCGGTCTCGGCGATCCCTTTGACCATAGCTTACCTTATAGCTTCACTGATCTTTATGGCAAAGTGAGTTTCAATGGTGGCAATGGTTCTAAGCTCAATGTCTTTGGTTTCAATTTTAATGATAAATCGAAATTCCTACAGCCCGGTACAGACATCGCCACAGCAGATTTTAATTGGAAAGCCAGTGGAGCTGGTGCCACGTTCGTCGTTTCTCCTTCCGGTTCCAACACTTTGATTGATGGAAAGTTTGCTTACTCCAACTATAATATTGACTACAACGAAGTGAATGAAGTGCCCCGTAGCAGTGGCATTGACGGCTTTGAAGGTGGGATTAACTTTACTAACTTTTTACCAAATCACAGCCAATTAAAGTACGGTTTGGAAGTTAGTGGATTACACACAACGCTCAATTATACTAATTCATTCGGCTTTGCGTCCACGCTCGATCAGCGCAGTACACAGGCATCATTTTTCGTGATGTTCCGCAAGAATTTCAGTGAAAAGTTTGTGTTTGAACCTGGATTGCGCATTCAATATTATGCCTCAATTGGTAAGTTTTCTCCAGAGCCACGCATCGGGATGAAGTACAACCTTACCGACAATATTCGCCTGAAAGCCGCCGCAGGACTGTATTCCCAGAACATCATTTCTACTAAAAGTGATAAGGATATCGTGAACTTCTTCACTGGATTCTTGCTTTCTCCAGACGCAGAATTGAAAGGTCCTAATGGTGGAGTTGTGAAGGCCAATATCGAGACAGCCTACCATTTGTTGGGCGGTATCGAGATGGATATTCATGAGGTAGAATTAAATCTCGAACCTTGGTTCAAAGATTTTACCCAAAACATTGGCCTGAATCGCTACAAGCAATCTCCTACCGACCCTGATTTTCAAGTGGAAACGGGCAAGGCTTATGGCGTGGATCTTTCCGCGAAATATAGTCGCCGCAGACTGTACCTGTGGGCAGTATTTGGGTACCAGCATGTGGATCTTTATGATGGCGTACAGACCTATCCACCACCGTATGATCGCCGCGTGAATATCAATATTGTGGCTTCGTACAAAATGGGTAAGAAGCGTGATATTGAGATTTCCGGACGGTACAATATGGGATCGCCATTTCCGTTTACACAGACACAAGGATTCTACGAAAGCCTGAACATGAATCAAGGCGGTGTGAGCACCAATTATTTGCAGCAAAATGGGCAAGTCGGTTTGATTTATGCCAATGAAATAAATGGTGGCCGCTTATCTTATTATCATCGTGTGGACTTGGGCTGCAAGAAGCGTTTTACGATTTCTGAAAACTCCAACATCGAAGCAACCTTGAGCATAACCAATGTCTTTAGTCGTCAAAATATCTTCTATGTGAGCCGCCTCGAAAACACGCGTGTTTATCAATTGCCGTTTTTCCCGAGCATCAATGTGACTTGGAATTTCTAAACCTTTCTTTCTTCATTTTTTCAAAATAATCGTTGTTGTTGATGCCCTTTCGGAAGTTAGCCTTTGTGTGTTTATTCTTGGCCACGTTGCCTTTTTTCGCATCCGCACAAGAGAGTTTCCGATTCAAGAATTCCAGTGAATGGAGCTTGAAAGCGAATGAAGCAATTGCCCAAAGATTGTATGCCCTTGCTGCTCAAGATGCTCGCACAGCAATAAGTACAGACATTTCCGGTATTCAAAGTGATTGGCATCAAATTTCGAATCGGGATAGGTACATTGAAGTTTCAAGTCTTTTGAAAATCAATGCTCCTCATGCCTTGGATTCTGCTTTGGTCTTGTTGCCTAAGTTCATCGAAAAGCCTTATCATGACCGCCTTTCGCTTGCCATTGCCCGCCATTATTTTCTTCAGGAAAAGTTGGTAGATGCCATTCCTTTTTATGAATCTGCGGGCATTGCGAACCTTAATAATGTAGAAATCGCCGACGCAAAATTTGAACTCGCTTATTGCTATTTCAATAATCGCCAGTTTGTAGCGGCCAGTAATTTGTTCGCAATAATGAAAGAAGTTCCAGGGAAATACTATGGCCCGGGAAATTATTATTATGGTCTGCTAGCTTATAATGATGGCGATTTTAAATCTGCGCTTACTAGCTTCAACCGTATCAAAAAGGAGCCAATTTACAAACCTGTCGTTCCCTATTATATTGCTGAACTTTATTACTACATGGGGCAACGCGATAAGGCTCTGGAAGCGGCTTTGAAGCTAATTGCTGAACCCGAAAAGCAGTATTACGATAATGAATTGCACTTGCTTGCTGCGCAATGTTTGTTTGAGGATGGGCGCTACGGCGATGCCCTGCCTTATTTCGAAAGCTATTATCAAAATACCGAGAAGATTCGCAAGGAAGAGCTCTACGAAATGGGCTATGCCTACTACCGCGTCAATGAGTGGAAAAGTGCGATTGCTAAGTTTAAACCATTGAGTGCAAGTCAGGATTCGTTGGGGCAAACTGCCATGTATTTGCTCGGCGATTGCTATCTCCATACAGGTGAAAAGGAGAGTGCACGCAATGCTTTTGGTATTTGTGCTTCCATGTCTTTCAATGCCGGTCAGCGCGAAGCTGCATTGCTGCTAAATGCGAAACTGTCTTACGAATTGGGCTATGCAGATGACGCTATGCACAGCGTGAACGCCTTGCTTTCTGACTTTCCAAACAGCAAATTTTCACCTGAAGCCAGAGCGCTACAATCCCAGCTATACCTTGCTTCCAACAACTTTAAAGAAGCCTACGAAGCGATTGAAAAAAGTGGCAATGAAATCCCCAATGCACAAGCTATTCGCCAGCGTGCAGCTTATGGATACGCCATGCAGGAGATGCAGAAGCAAGAGCTTGCAGAAGCAGGTTCTTTGCTCGATGTTGCCCTAGCCAATAATGTAGATGCGGGCTATAATGCTGCTGCGATTTTTTGGAAATCGGAGTTGAGTTATCGACAACATCAATATCAAATAACGGCAGAAAATGCACAGCTTTTCTTGAACAATGAAAGTGCTCAAAGGCTTGCTGAGAATCTTTCGCCTACAGCAACTAAGGCTCACGCAGCACTCAATTTGGGTTATGCTTCGTTGGCCTTAAAGAATTTTAAAGAAGCCCAAAAAGCCTTTGCCATCGCGAAAGCTTCTACTCAAAATGCAGGTACCAATTCCAATGCAAGTCTTCGGGAAGCGGATGCCCTTTTTATGCAAAAGAATTTTGCGGCAGCCGCGCCGATTTATGCTTCGCAAATGAACGGAAGGGGTAGTGATGCGGACTACGCTCGGCTACAATCCGCCATCATAGCGGGTTTGCGCGGGGATAATGCTACGAAAACTCAGCTATTACTAGGACTCATTTCTGCCTTTCCAGCTTCCCCTTACGGGTCTGAAGCACGTTTTGAACTGGGAATTGTACAGCTTGCCGACAATAAATACAACGATGCGATTGCCACTTTGCAACCCTTGGTTGCCTTGCGCAATCCTGTTTTTGCTGCAAAAGCTTTATTGAAAATTGGAACAGCCGAACAGCAATTATCTCAGGATGATAAAGCCATCGAAAGTTATACTTCACTGATTCGCGATTGGAAGGATGCGCCGGAGCGGAATGATGCTTTGCAAGCGATTAAGAGCATTTATATTTCCAGAAATCAACCTGATGCTTTTACCAAATTGGTGCATGATTTCAACCTACCTCCATTGAGCGAGGAAGAGTTGAGCAATACCTATTACAATGCAGCAGAAGCTCAATATGCGGCCTCCAATTGGGCTGGCGCAGAGACAGGTTTTGCGAAATATCTGAACCTTTATCCACAAGGAATTTCAGCCGGGAAAGCACTGTATTATCTGGCCAATTCTCAATACAATTTGAAGAAATATACTTCAGCCCTTTTAGGCTATAATACCGTCCTACAGGGCAATTGGGGTGAATTCTCTGGTGATGCGGTTCGCCGTGCAGCAGAATTGTCAATGGCCGATTCAAACTATGCGAAAGCGTCTAGTTTTTATCAGTTAATGGCAGCTCACGCTAACTCTTCTGCCGACCGCAGCATTGCATACACTGGGCTTATGCAGAGCGCCGCAAAAATGAAAGACAACGCATCCGCAGCGCGTTATGCAGACACGCTTTTGTCGCTCGATGCTACAATGCTTCCAGCTTTGAAAGATGAAGCCAGAATGTATAAAGTGCGGGAGAAATTTGCCAATGCCCAGGACGCAGAAGCCTTGATTCTTGTGGATTCTTTGAAGGAAAGCCCCAACAATATTGTCGCTGCGGAAGCACGCTATTATGCGGCGCAACATTTACTGAATGTCAGGAAATTGAAAGAGGCAGAAGCTGCCGCGAGCGACAACATTAAGAAGAGCGCAGGCTTGGATTATTGGGTCATAAAATCCTACTTGCTTTTAGGCGATATTCTGGTGCAGGAAAAGGATTATTTCAACGCTCGCGCAACGCTTCAAAGTGTGGCGCAACACGCGTCTATACCGGCTTTGAAGGAAGAAGCCAAGCAAAAGTTGGAAAGCCTGAAAACTACTGAAAGCACAAAACTCTCTAACGAATAATGGCTGTGAAAATGAACCTACGGACGAATTGCCTAATAGCCGGATTGATGCTGGTTTTGTGTGTAGATGCTCAAGCGCAACATCATAAGCAAAGGAAAGTCGAACCCAAGCCAAAGGCAGTCCCACAAACGGTTGTAGCCAATCGTAGCGATACAACTATTAAAGGCACGACCCTCGAAGTGTATCAACAGTATGAACCCGAATTGAAGCCGGTGACCAAACCTGAGTTTTCAGCCACCTTGCCGCCAAGGCCTGCTGCGCCTACCGCCCAATCGTACGAAGTACCCCAGCAGACCCTTGTTTATTCTTATCGATCCCTACCGCTTCGTCCCTTGGCTTTAGGAAAAGATTCCATCCTTCCCGGCCCAGCTAATTATGCGCTATTTGGTGGTGGAAATTTTTCAACGATTTTAGCGGAGCTTGGCTTGAGTAGTTTTCGGGGAAAGCAGTGGCAGAGCGCAATACAGGCTAGATACTTAACACAGAAGGGAAATATTAGCGGGCAGATATTTAGGAGTTTTCAAATGAAAGGTGATGGCAGCACAACGGTTAAGAATCACTTGTTGGATGGTGGTGTGGATGTGCAAAGCGATGCCTTCGGTGCTTATGGTTACAACCATGATAAGGTCACATACAGCCTCAATGATGTGAAGCGGACGCGAACTAATATCACCCTTCATGCAGGAGCAGTCAACGAAGCGCCGGGGCCTTGGGGCATCAGTTATCATCCAAATATTTCAGCAAATTATTTTACGGCAACGAACCTTAATCACGAGACTAATTTTCAGATTGCAATACCCATTGAAAGGAAGTTTGACGAAAAATTTTCAGCGGGGATTGGTGTCAACGCTTGGATAACGAACACCAATCTGGATAGCGTTTCTCGCTCCAACAATGTATTGCAATTCACACCTCATTTGTCTTATCAGGAAGAGGGCTTTAGTTCCTACGTCGGCTTGAACCCGACAATAGGAAGGGATGCAAGCTATCTCCTACCAAAAATTGATCTTCGCTACAAGCTTTCTAAGACAAATCTTGCAGTTTCCGCAGGTTGGAATGCAACGCTTTTGCAGAATTCAGCCAGGCAACTTTTTGCTGCAAATCCTTTTCTGGCGGGCATTTCAATTATTGATGCAAAACAAACCCGCACAGATGATGTGTTTGGAAAGCTGGAATTGGGCTTAGGAAATCATCTTAGTATTTGGGCGCGTGGCGGCTGGAAACAATTCAAGAATCTGCCGATGATTGTAAATCAGTTTCCGGGCGACGGAAAAGATTTCGGACTAATAAGCGACCCGCTGGTTCAGGCTATTTCTTGGGGCGGAGGGGTGAACTACGCCATTGGGAAATCGTTGTTGCTTAGTGTCTCCGGCAACTGGAATAATTTCTACAAAAAGACCTTCGACCATGTGTATGGCGAGCCATCGGTTCAGCTTCGGGGGAATGTAGCATGGACTCCAATTGCTGCTCTTCAGGTTTCTGGATACCTTGAAGTAATGGATCAGATTTGGGGCATCAATCAAATTGGCATTTCTGAAAAGACAAACAGCGTGATAGATGCCGGTTTGGCAGCAGAATACAGCTTCATTAAGCAACTTAATGGTTTTATTCGCGTTGATAATCTTTTAGGCCGGAAGAACGAGCGCTGGCTTGGTTATCCTTCTTTCGGATTTAATATTTATGGCGGCTTGAGATTCCTTTTCTAAATCGCCGGAACTTTCTTACTTAAATTGCACCCCCTTTAAACATCATCGTCTCTCGGAATGGATATTGCCAAATACATCGGTCTTTTTCTCCTCAAAAATAGTTTCTGCTATTTACATGGCTTGGGCAATCTCGAGCTCAAAAAGCAGGCTTCCAGCTATGACGGTGAAGCCCTCAAAGGGCCGGAATACGATGTGGTATTGACACCGGGAGGTTCAATAGATGATACACTGGCTAATTTTATAGCCACGCACGAGCAGACTTCTATTTCGAAAGCGGCTAACGAATTGCGTGATTTCAGCACGGCAACTCGAGCTGATTTAGCTGAAGGCAAAGAAGTAGAACTTCCCGGTATCGGCCATTTTTATCAACAGAATGGTATTGTCAAATTCCGCGCAAACCCACAACTGAAGCACGTTCCGCCACCGGTACCTGTTTTGAGAATGAGTAAGCGTTTGGAAGAAAAACCAGATTTCCGCCGCGAAAGTCAGGAGGAAACAAAGCAGAGAGAAGGTAGTAGTATAGCTTGGAATAAAATCTTGTTGGTCATTTTGCTCCTCGGCGTTGTAGCTGCTGCAATAGTGTTTGGCGTTCGCTTTTATAATAATTACGAGTCGGCACCAAAAAAGGATACACTCGTCACGATTCCGGCTCCTATTACGATGCCTGCACCAACTTTTTCAAACGATTCTGCAAAAGTAAAGGATTCATTGGCTTCCGTGGCAACACCACACGCAGCTATGGGCGCGGGTTTCACCGTTATTTTGAATACTTATTCCAATAAAGCAACAGCAGAAAAGCGAGCAGCATTTTTGTCTAAAAACGGAAATACAGTGGAAGTGATTTCCAAAGATTCTGCAACCCATTACGTAACCATGAAGATGAATTCACCTGCTGCCGACTCTACAAGGGTATTGGACTCTTTACGTCGGTTCTTCAACCCGAAAGGGGTGACTATTATGAGGTAAGAAGTGCTACCAGCTTGGGTTCCGGAGTTTCAGGCAAAAGGAGCTTTACAGTAGTTCTTTAATCTTCCCGATTACTGCACCTAGTCCTCTTACCTCTGTTCCTCCAGCAGTAGCCAAAGATTTCTGTCCACCGCCTCCGCCTTTTATCAACGGCGCTACAACTTCTTTAATTAGTTTGTTGGCATCCATCCCTCGAGCTTGCTGCGCTTCTGAAATTGCAATAGCCACGGAAGCTTTTTCATTAATCACAGAAGTAAGCACCACAACGCCATTCTCTACTTTGCGGAGGGTATCAGCGGCCAATTTTCTCAAAGCATCCATTGAAGAGACTTCGGTACTTGCACCTATGAAATTCACGCCATTTACTAGCTCGCTTTTTTGAGCAAGTTCTTCTGCCAAAGTCGCTAGCTGTCTAGCTTCCACAGCTTCAAGTTTCTTTCTAAGTGCATTTGTATCTTCTTGTAAAGACGAGACGGCTTTACCTAAATCCTTCGGATTTTTCAAGGCTTCTCGAGCTTCCTGGAGTTGCAGCAATTCAGCTTGAATCATTGATTCCGCAGCAAGGCCACTTACCGCTTCAATTCGCCGAACGCCAGCGGCCACTGCAGCTTCGCTTTTTATTTTGAAGAAGCCCAAATCACCTGTACGACCTACGTGCGTGCCGCCACAGAGTTCAAGTGAATATTCCGGATCCATGATTACTACACGAACTACCTCGCCATATTTCTCACCAAACAGCGCCATAGCACCTGCTGTCACCGCTTCGTCTTTGCTCATCGTCTTAATAATCACGGGCACGTTCTCCCGGATTTTGGCATTTACGATGCGCTCCACTTCTGCTATTTCTTCATCACTCATTTTGGCAAAATGAGAAAAGTCGAAACGAAGATGTTCTTGATCTACGAGTGAGCCTTTTTGTGCCACATGTGTACCCAAAACCTTGCGTAGCGCAGCATGCAGCAAATGCGTAGCCGAATGATGCACTTCCGTTTCCGCACGACGAGCTTTATCGACAGTTGCAATAACTACACCACTTAAATCTTCCGGAAGTCTTTCTGTAAAATGGATAATAAGGTCGTTTTCTTTTTTAGTATCAACAATTTTGCATTTTGCGTTTTGCTTGCCCGAAAAGTAGGCGGGCATTTTTAATTCTCCTTTATCCCCGACTTGTCCGCCGCTTTCGGCATAAAATGGGGTTTCTGCCAGCACGATTTGGAAGCTCTCTTTTCCTTTTGCTTTCGCCTTACGATAGCGCAGGATATGGGTTGTGCTTTCAAGGGTATCATAGCCTACAAACCGAGAATTCCCTTCTTTTAGAATAATCCAGTCTTCGGTGTCTAATGCAGTAGCAGCGCGGCTTCTGGTCTTTTGTTCTGCCAGTCCTTTTTCAAATCCTACTTCATCAACAGTATATCCTTTTTCAGAAGCAACCAAGCGCGTAAGGTCTATGGGGAAGCCGTAAGTATCGAAAAGTTCGAATGCGGATTGTCCTTCAATAAGAGTAGCTGGAGCGGTAGCAATCAGTTCGTCCAATCGTTTTAAACCACGTTCCAATGTTCTCAGAAATGCCTCTTCTTCTTCCTTTACCACCTTACTGACAAAGTCCACTTGCTTGTCCAATTCAGGAAACACAGGGGCAAACTGGGTAGCTAAGACAGGAATTAATTGATGGATAAGCGGATGCTTATAATCGAGATAAGAATAGTAGTAGCGCACCGCCCGGCGAAGGATGCGGCGAATGACGTAACCCGCGCCAGTATTGGATGGAAGCTGTCCATCGGCAATGGTAAACGCAATAGCGCGAACGTGGTCTGCGAGCACGCGGAAGGCAATATCTACTTTGGAATCGGTAGCGGTGTATTGATGATTACTGATACTTTCAATTTTGGAAATAGTACCACTAAAAATGTCAGTATCGTAGTTACTCTGCTTGCCTTGTAGCACGCGTACGAGGCGTTCAAAACCCATTCCTGTATCCACGTGTTGCGCGGGTAAAGCCTGTAGGGACGCATCTTTCAGGCGGTTGTACTGCATGAATACGAGGTTCCAGATTTCGATGACTTGTGGATGGTCAGCATTTACCAGAGTGCCACCAAGCCCGTCTGCACGCTCGGCTTCGCTGCGGCAATCCACATGAATTTCTGTGCAGGGCCCACAAGGGCCAGTATCGCCCATTTCCCAAAAATTGTCCTTTTTGCTACCAAAGAGAATACGGCTGTCGTCGATATGCGTTTTCCAAAGATTGAGGGCTTCTTCGTCGCGAGAAAGGCATTCTGTTTCATCGCCGCCAAATACGGTCACATAGAGCTGTTCTTTTGGGATTTTATAGACTTTGGTGAGCAATTCCCAGGCCCAAGCGATGGCTTCCTTTTTAAAATAGTCGCCAAAGCTCCAGTTGCCCAGCATTTCAAACAAAGTGTGGTGATAGGTGTCCACACCCACTTCTTCAAGGTCGTTGTGTTT
Source organism: Chitinophagaceae bacterium (assembly GCA_039935335.1). GTDB lineage: Bacteria > Bacteroidota > Bacteroidia > Chitinophagales > Chitinophagaceae > UBA1952. The sequence continues at coordinate 842 of JBDTKK010000018.1, read as the reverse complement.
GCCACTTACGCGCAGGCATTTTTGGGTATCGGCAATGCGAGATGCAGGAGCAGCCTTATTTCCAAGGAAAGCATCTTTAAAAGGTGCCATTCCGGAATTGATGAAAAGTAGGGTAGGGTCGTTCTTGACAACGATGGGCGCAGAAGGCACAATTTGATGGCCTTTTTGCTGAAAGAAGTCAAGGAAAGTTTGGCGAATTTGGGAGGCGGTCATGGTATGGGATGCGGTAATTAGAACTGTTTGTATTGCCAATAGTGGGCGCAAAAGTAAAGGAGTATTGGAGCTTAGTAAGCTTGGTTTGATTTTTTAGATTTCGTGCTGAAAGCAAGTCTCAAAAATTGGTTCGACATCCGCAAAATCCTTTGAGTTGGTGAAATCTTGAATCATTTTTAGAGCTGATTTCTTTCTCAAAAGGGAGACTTTGGCAGGAACTTTGAATGAAATTTTGAAGGAAGTATTTGGGGAATACCCAAAACATTTATCTTCGCAGCCCGATTGAAAAATGGAGGTAGTAGCTCAGTAGGTTAGAGCGTCGGTTTGTGGTTCCGAAGGTCGAGGGTTCGAGACCCTTTTACCTCCCATGATATCTTGGTGAAATGCTCCGGAATTTTCCGGGGCATTTTTATTTTACCGATATTCTGGTAGGCAACTGTTTTGTAGCTTCGGAGCAACTCTTATCTTTGGCTTAATCACCCAATTTTATTTTTTCTAAAAAGTACAAGAACATGAATCTCGAAATCACCGGTAAACTCCTTGAAAAGGGCGAAACAGTACAGGTAAAGGAAACGTTTAAGAAGCGGGAATTTGTCCTCGAGCTCATCGAAGAGTTTAATGGGCAGCCA
>JBDTKK010000017.1:0-7139 GCA_039935335.1 Chitinophagaceae bacterium | reverse complement strand
TCGCCATGGAAGACAATCCCCTTTTCAATGCTGGTCGAGGATCCGTTTTTACCAAGAAGGGCTTGCATGAAATGGATGCGGCTATTATGGATGGTAGCAACCTGATGGCGGGCGCTGTTGCCGGCGTAAGGAACGTAAAAAACCCCATTCGCTTGGCTCGGGAAGTGATGCACAGCGGCCATGTGATGCTGAGCGGCAAGGGCGCAAATGAGTTTGCTTTGAAGCAAGGAATAGAACTGGCGCACGACGATTATTTTTTCAATCAAGACCGCTACGACCAATGGGTGGAAATCCGCGATAGCGATTTCTATCAGCTCGACCACAAAGGCGATAACCTAAAAGGTGCCATTCCTAATACCGATTTTAAATTCGGTACTGTGGGTGCCGCGGCCTGCGACCATAATGGCCATATTGCAGCGGGCACTTCTACCGGAGGCATGACCAACAAACGTTTTGGACGGATTGGCGATAGCCCGGTGATTGGTGCGGGCACTTACGCCAACGATGAAACCTGCGCCATTTCCTGCACCGGGCATGGCGAATTTTTTCTTCGTCGCGTGGTGGCTTATGATATTAGTTGCCTGATGGAATACGCGGGATTGACTTTGCAGCAAGCTTGCGACAAAGTAATAAATGACAAGCTGAAAAAAATGGGTGGCGAAGGCGGATTAATTGCCGTGAATGCTCTGGGCGAACATGTGTTTTGCTTCAATTCTGCAGGCATGTATCGGGCGGTGCTGAATAGCAATGGAACGCGGGAAGTGGCGTATTATGGGATGTAAATCGACCACCTAAGCGCTGAAGATTTTAATGCAATCCTATTGGGGCAAGATAATGCCAGAGTAGCTGTTCAGGGCTTTCAACTGCACCAATTCTAGCTAAAACATCTTTTCAAAGTAGTTTTTGAAATTTGTCACGCCTGTTTACACTACCGTAAGATACATGTATGCATAAGTAAACCTCGCACTCTCCGGAACCATGATGAGGAGTCTATCGCCTGCCTTAAGTCTGCCACTGTGAAAGAGTTCTTCCAACATCAAAAAGACGGAAGCGCTACCCACGTTACCTACTTCAGGGAGATTGTAGAACCACTTCTCATAAGGAATATTCAAGCCAATTTTGGCATGGTAATCAAAAATTTGCTTTTTGAAAAACACACTTGACATGTGTGGTAGATAGTAATCTATGTCGTCCTGTGTTAAGTTATGCTTCTCCATCAAATGTTCCAAAAACATGCCTCCACGGGGTACAATGTTTTCGCCCAACAAATGAGTATCTTGTTTATAGGCAAAGACACTTTCACGCTCCCATTCCTCGTTATCCATATCTACGAATCCTTTCAGCGAGCTATCTTTATTCTTAATAGCTCCGGCATACATGCAAGCTTCCAGTTCATTGGCATACGAGGTGATTTCAATCCATTCTATCCGTAGGGAAAGGCCTGAGGGATTGGGCATCGGTTCCAAAAGTGCAGCGCCTGCACCATCGCTTAACATCCAGCGCAAGAAATCCTTTTCAAAAGCGATGAAAGGGTTGGCATCTATTTCCTTCCAGGAGTCGGCTTCTGCCTTAAATCGGGAGGCAGTCGTCATTGCAGAGAACCGCTCTGAACCCACGGAAGCGGCGCTCTTAGAAAGGCCTGAAGCCACTGCCATAAAAGCGTACTTCAATGCTTGAATGGAAGAGGCGCATGCACCGGAAACGGAGATGATCTCCAAGTTTTGCAGACCTAATTCGCCATGGATCGTAGCCGCATGGGAAGGCAATAATTGCTCTGGTGAAGACGTTCCCGCTACAAGCAAATCAAGGTTTTCTATTAGGTGACTATCGTCAAATAGTCCTTTGATAGCATTTGTGGCCATTTGCGAATTGGAATGCGTTGCTTTTCCGTCTTTTAGGGCATAGTAACGTGATTTAATTCCATTGTTCCGCAGCACCACACTTCGAGCACGGGAGGGTTTGTTGGCTACCATTCCCAATACGCCTTCCATCTCGTCATTCCTCACAGGTGCATTCGGTAAAAATTTGGAAAGTCGAGTAATATATACAGGTATCATTAAAAAGTGATTATTAAAATTAATTTTAGGGCGCGAAAACAAAGGAAATTGCCTAAAGCCACGCCAAACCTAAACTTATGAATAAAATTTATGCAATTTCGTTCTAGCTTTCTAGGTAGGAGACTATCATAATAATCATGCCTTGCTCAGGCAACAACGCTGGCTGCACCCAGATTTCTTTTGAAGAAGTCAATGTTAACATTCTTTATAATCTGTTTATTCCATTCACGGCTTCTACCCTACGACAATAAAACCACCGTACAACGGCGACACCGCGCGTTAATCATCGGCAAATATCTCTTTTTACTTGCGCAGTAGCATTTTAAAAAGGTATCTTAAAAAATATGTTCTGGGGAATTCTTACGAACGCGAAATCTCCCACCGAATTCTCCTTTATATCCTGTCCGCTTCGTAGTCAATCCCTTTAAAGTACTCCACATCCTTCTCCAATTTCTTGCGCTGCAGATTCTTTTGAATAAAGGCTGTGAAAGAACTGATGGGCGAAAGGATAAATACGCCCACAATCAACAAGCGTTTAAACTGGATTACGCGGCTTAATCTTTCTGGGGAACCGGATGGGCCTTTCCTTTTGATATACCCTGCCCAAAAGCGGAAGTTTTTGATGCCGCGCTGTTCTAGAAGAATCAAGCCTGAGTTGAGGTTCACGGCATTAAGTTTCATTAATTCTTGATGAAGATTTTTTGCCAAATCCTTATTTTTTGCAGCTTCCAAGATGGGCTTGCCAAAACGACTCGCTGCAAGAATAGCTGCTTTTTGTACGCCGGCTTCAGGCAACATTCCGGAGGCTTCTTTCTTTCCTTTAAACGACCAACGAATGATGGTGAGCAAGGAAACAAGGTTGGTATTAGAATCTTCAAACACAATATTCCCTATCTGGTTTGCGCCAATCCGCTGAAAATGTTCTTTGATTTTCTCAGCTGCATTGAGCCACATATTGCGGCTGCCAACTATCGTTACTACGTTCATATTTTTCAATACTTCCGCATCATCACTTTGCAGGAAAGAACTGATAGGCAATGAAGGATGAAGAAACCAGGGTTGCCAGCCAAAAATCACAAGGTCAAAATCTTGAGCAAGAATGTTTCTATCAAGCGGTTTCAGGGGAATAGGCTCTTGAAATGCACATTCGGGCATAAGGTCAAAAAAGCCATTTACTTTCCAGGGAATTAGATAGGGCTTTTCGGGTTCAATGGCTGCAAAAGTAAGTTCAGCATCTTGTGAAATATTCTTTAAAACATTATTCAGAATATCCCGAAGCTGGCCAGTCTGAGAATAATAAAGGACGAGAATTTTAGGCTTGGGCATTAGTTCTCTAGACTACTGTAAGATACATGTATGCGTACGTAAATCTTGCACTTTCCGGTACCATGACAAGGAGACGGTCGCCGACTTTGAGCCGACCACTGTGGAATAATTCTTCCAGCATCACGTACGCTGAAGCACTGCCGATATTACCCACTTTAGGAAGGTTGTAAAACCATTTTTCGTAAGGAATATCCATGCCAATTTCTGCATGGTATTCGAATATCTGTTTCTTGAAAAATTCGCTCGACATGTGCGGAAGGTAATAGTCCACGTCCTCAGTCTTGAGGTCGTATTTCTTCATCAATTTCTCTAAAAACATCCCTCCGCGCGGCACTATGTTTTCTCCTAGCAGTCTGGTGTCCTGTTTAAAAGCAAAAACACTTTCGCGCTCCCATTCGTGGTAGTTCAAATCCCCAAAACCAGTAAGAGAACTGTCTTCGTTTTTGACAGCTCCTGCGTACATACATGTTTCCAAATCATTGGCATATGACGTGATATCTATCCATTCTACTCGCAGCGACAAACTATCTGCATTTGGCTTGGATTCCAATAATGCAGCACCGGCACCATCACTTAGCATCCAACGCAAAAAGTCCTTTTCAAAGGCGATAAAAGGGTTGGTATCCATTTCCTCCCATGAATCGGCTTCCCCCTGAAATCTTGAGGCATTAATCATGGCTGAAGTTCGCTCTGAGCCGACAGCTACTGCACTATTCGACAATCCCGAACCGACAGCCATAAAAGCATATTTCATTGCCTGAATAGAAGACGCACATGCACCGGAAACAGAAATTATTTCGAGATTATGAATCCCCAATTCGCCGTGAATAATTGCTGCATGAGACGGAAGTAATTGTTCAGGAGAAGAGGTGCCCGCAACCAACAAATCCAAATCATCAATAGAATGGTCTTTATCAAACAATTCTTTGATGGCCAACGTCGCCATCTCAGTGTTAGAATGGGTTCGCTTGCCATTCCTAAAAGCGTAATACCGCGTCTTGATACCATTACTCCGAAGGACAACATTTCTAGCTCGGGAAGGTTTATCTGCCACCATGCCAAGAACACCTTCCATCTCATCATTACTCACTGGTTCATTCGGGAAAAATTTGGATAGTCGCGTTATATATACGGGTGTCATTAGAATGGAATCGACAAATTATTTTGGGGCACAAAAATAATCGAAATAAAATAGGGTTTAAGAGCAAAATGAAAGCGCGATATTAGTCAAGTCCCTCAGACAGTATTAAGATTGATCAAAAAATGACCAGCGATTAGCCAGCCTTGTTCTGTAATAATTTCAAAAAATCTGGCTGTTTATAGTTGTCGCCGTATTGTCCTTAGATTGGTGGTATCTCTCCTTAATCTCGTTGGGTATCTTACCAGCCATTTCACTTATCAGTGGCCCAAATTCATTATCCTTTATGCTTAAGCTGCTATTGCTAAGAGGCCTACGGCTCAAAGCTTCTTGCTCATCATAGTCCTTGCTTTTTCTGGTGATGAATCGATACCTTAAAACCATCGAATGCCGTGCTTCTAAATTGGCGTGGCACAATCTTTTAGTATCCGACATTGTATTATTCACATCAAATAGAAAGATTATGAGCAAAGGAAAGATTGTAGCCCTCGCGGCTATTGGAGTTGCAGCCGTCTTATTGTTGTCAACCGACAAAGGAAAAAAGATTCGGAAGCAGATTGCGGAAGCAAGCGAAGACTGGAGCGAAACCTTAGGCGAATTGGCAGACAAAGCAGTTTGTTCTGCCAAAGACTTAAAAAAGCTTGTTTCGAAAGAAATTAAAGGCCTTAGCTCGGATGCACGTGAGAAGATTACGAACATTATTGATGAAGGAAGCAAGCGGGCGAAAAAGCTTCGTAAAGAAGTTGCTGAAGCTGTTGAAACCGAAGTTGGATAAAAGCAGTTCAATTAAGAATTGCATTTGCCATCTTTGCCTTCCTAAAAATGGCTGTTCGAAATCTTATTGTAGAGGAGTTTTTGTTTTTGGCTAAGATGCGTCCTGTTTTGGACGTACGCAGTCCCTCGGAATACGCCCACGCGCATATTCCGGGGGCTGTTTCGTTCCCAATATTTAATGATGCCGAACGAGCCGAAATTGGCACTGCGTATAAACAAAGGAATCGGGAAGATGCCATTAAAATCGGCTTGACTTCCTTTGGTCCGCGGATGAAAGAAATGGTGGAAAACGCCGAGAAAATTTCCGCTAAATCTTCTGGTGAAATTTTAGTTCATTGTTGGCGCGGCGGCATGAGAAGTGGTGCTGTAGCGTGGTTGCTTGACTTGTACGGCTATAATGTTTGTGTGCTCAAAGGCGGTTACAAAGCATACCGGACGCAGGTTTTAGTAAGTTTTGAAAAGACCTATCCTTTCGTTATTGTTGGCGGCAATACTGGGTCGGGGAAAACTTTGACACTTCATGAATTAAAGAAAAAAGGGTTTCCTGTTTTAGATTTGGAAGGCATTGCTTGTCATAAAGGTTCTGCTTTTGGCAGTATTCCAGGTGTGGAACAACCAGGACAAGAACAGTTTGAAAACAACCTAAATCATGCGCTGCGGGAGTTTGATTTTCTTCCAAAAGAGCAATCCATTTTTGTGGAAGATGAAAGCCAAAGAATTGGTAGTGTAAATCTCCCAGCAAGCATTTATCAAAGCGTCCGAAACGGCAAACAATTCTATCTTGATATTCCCTTCGAAGCCCGACTAGACTTCATTTTAGAAGATTATCAAAGTATAAAAGCTCCTGAACTTGTTGCGTCAATCATGCGCATCAAAAAACGACTTGGCCCGTTGGAAACGAAGAGTGCTATCAACTTTTTGTTGGAAGAGGAAAAGAGAAATTGCTTTAAAATTCTACTGGAATACTACGACAAGCACTATGGCAAATCCATGTTGGCTAGGGCGATTCCGTTACATAAAATACCTGCAGAGACAGTGACTCCCATTGCCAACGCTGCAAAAATTATTCAAAGCTTAAACGAAGAAAATGAACGCACGTGAAACAGTAGAAAAAAACCCATCGCTACTCACTCAATGGGCAAAAGCAACCGGCTGTAGCTGCAAAATTGCTCCCGCACAACTTAAAGAAATTCTACGAACAGCATCGCCAATTGTCGCCGACAAAAACCTTCTTGTGGGCAATGATAGCAGCGATGATGCTGCGGTGTATGCTTTGGATGATAAGATGGCCATTATTGCCACGACCGACTTCTTTACACCCGTAGTGGATGATGCCTATTCTTTTGGAAAAATTGCTGCTGCCAATGCCTTGAGCGATGTCTATGCGATGGGCGGGAAGCCAATCCTAGCAATAGCTGTGCTCGGCTGGCCAGTAGATTTATTACCTCCAGAAATGGCAACCGCTGTGCTGGAAGGTGCGCGTAGTATCTGCGCAGAAGCAGGCATCATTTTGGCGGGCGGGCATAGCATTATTACTACAGAACCGTTTTTTGGACTTGCAGTAAATGGCTTACTTAACATTGAAAATCTCAAGAAGAATAACACGGCGCAGGAAGGCGATTTATTGTTCCTCACCAAACCCATTGGCGCAGGGATATTGACTACGGCTGCAAAACGTGGTGTGCTTCCCGAAGAATTTCAAAGTGTGCTACTAAACCAATTGAGCAAACTGAATAAAATTGGCGAGCAAATCGGCAAAATTTCCGGCGTACACGCCATGACGGATGTGACGGGCTTTGGATTGCTTGGGCATCTTATAGAAATGGCCGAAGGCAGCGGACTTT
>JBDTKK010000016.1:0-3901 GCA_039935335.1 Chitinophagaceae bacterium | reverse complement strand
CATTCTGACAATGGGCAGAGGGATTGCATAAAAATGTAATTGTCTGCCTGTGTCGTGGTGATTGTAATTGGTGTTATAATCGTCGTTGTTGCTGTGGCCATACACTGGATTGTGCAAAAGCCGTGGCACCGCAAGCAAGCAGGAATACTGCAAATACTGCGGTTCTAATCGTTCGGATATTCATGTTGTCTTATTTTAATTGAATAAAGAAGTCGATGAAACATAAAAGTTGATAATTTTTTAGTGGAACAAGATTTTATCCGCCACTGTTATCCCCTCTGAATCTGCAAAAACTTTATGCAATGTACAGATTTCAGTATCCTTCTTTAGCTGTTAACTAACGAGAAACATACTACTAACGTTATTAATTAATAAGGTGTTTAGAATTAAGATTTAGAGGTATCTCTAATAAACGTAGGTAAATACAATGATTAGTTATAGTCGCTAGCGTCCGAACTTTAAAATGTTCAGTTCTTAGAAAGCCTTTCCAGTCAAGGGCTTGGGAGTGTTTTGGTGTTCAAACGATTTCAAGGTAAAGTGATTTCCCTTTGATGCCAGACGGGCATAGCTTGTCGGCATGAGGTCAGGGAAGTATGTTTTCGCACAGGTATGCTCGCTTATTGATTCAAATGAATTCTTGGCTTGTATGGTTAGACATTCAGGCAATTCCAAGGTAACGTACTTTATTACTGGAATCAGTTGATGGGCCTGATTTTCAGCCAACTGACCAATTGCGAAAGTCTCCAGCCGTGCTTTGTGTCCTTACGAACAATAGGATACGAGGAAAAGGTTTCGGATTGTGCAGACACGAACCGAGACGAAGAATCGGGCAAATTTTATCCCTGAAAAGCACCATTTTGACCACATTAAAAAGCCGCAATGAACTACTGCTCATTGCGGCTTACAATTGTAAAAGTAACAACCCGCTAGAAAACGGTAAAAGTCTATTGTTTCAAAATTCTTAAGGTTGAATTGCTGCCATCAGTTCCGGTAAGCATTAGCAAATAAGTTCCCGTTGGCAATGCAGATAAATCAACTATTTGCCTATTGCTCATAATCGAGATGTTCATCATTTCCTGCCCTACAATGGACAAAATATTTGCCTTACTTCCCGCTTCCATTCCTTCAATAATAAGGTTATCATTTGCAGGGTTAGGATAGACTTTTATATTACCGAGTGATGAAAACCCTTGTACCGCCAGCGCCAGTGCTTTAGACGAAGTGTTGTTTCCGCAGCTTGTATATGCAGTGACTGTTACCGTATAATGGCCGTTTGCAGCAAAGGTGTGAAGGAGCGGTGTGCTGAAACTGCTAATTACTTTCTGACTTTGTCCATCCCCAAAATTCCAGACAAGGCTGTCCACAAAGGCCGTTGTGCCCGTATAAGTATATTGAACCGAATTACCGGACGGTATCGCAGCGGAAAAAGCGGCAGTGGGCGGAAGACAATTATTTTTGGGTGTAAAGCGATAAACTTGTCCATTTGCAGGCCAGCTATTTAGGGCACCTGATGGCGGGTTTATCATATCTGCAGTATCTATGGTTGGAGAAGCAGGAGAGCCTTTGAGATAATAGAAGCTGCCCGTATTCCCTGTGATACCATCGACATGCTTCGCATACATTACCAATGGGCCTGAACCAAAACTAAAATAGTCAGATGCATAGGTGATACTGGATGGACCATAATGTAATTCTACGATATTGCTGGTTTCATAAATCCAAATTTGTATGTTGAAGGAATCTGCCATCGTATTATACATATCATACTCATCATAGAATCCGGCATTGGCAAGCTCTACTTTGAAAATTCGATTCGGCGCAGTTCCTACAGTTGCGTAGCTGATAGGAGACAGCGAAGAAACATTATTTAAAAGGCCACGATCAGCAATGTTCATATCGCCAAAAACGAAACCGTTGATGTCGGCGTAATTCGAAGTATCATCCAACACCGCTACTATAGAAAGTGGCAAATAAAATTTGTTGAGGGAAATAGTATTGTCCATCTTCCAAGTAAAAGGCATGGGAGCTACAAGATTTTCGTCATCCCATATGAGGGAGCCATTCAGTGAGGTGCTGCCCGTCAGTGGGACGTACGTAGCCACGGTGTCCTTAAATGAATAGTTGAACTGCGCAGAAGCCTTAAAGCACAAAACAGCGGAGAGCAAGAGGAGTAATAGGTTTTTCATCATTTCTTTTAGATTTTGGCAAATGTAAATCAAAACAAGAAGCTATCTTGAATTTAATGGAGAAGGTGATGAATATCAACTTTTTCGTGCCGTGGTGCGAGTCCTTCGCCTTGGTTCTTGTATTCCGCTGTGGTTTGCAACTTCAGAAACAATTGCAATACAAGGAAAAGATTTCGATTTCTAGCGATACGAACCGCGGCGTAGGAATAATAAAACGAGCAATGAATAATGCCTCATTGTACGATTATTTACATCTGGTCAATAATTTGCAGGAACACATTAGTCCAATAACTCGGACTATAGCCAATATCAGTATCCCCAAAACGCACGATGATAATGTGCTTCTCTGGATAAACATACACATACTGTCCGTATAGCCCAACAGCGTAAAAACTGCCGTACTTTAAAGGCCCGATGCCCCAATTGTTATTATAGAAATGCTTATTGCCACCACTCGGGTCGGGGTGTGTAGAATAGTCCACCCAACTTTTGGAGACGATTTGCTTCCCATTCCAGTTTCCTCCATCCAGGTATAGCCTACCAATTTTTGCAAAGTCTATGGCTCTGGCCTGTAGGCAACAAAACACTTTTTCAATGCCGAGGCTGTCTGGCCTGTCCAGGCTCCAATACGCGGGCGCTTCCATTTGCAATGGCTTCCATATTTTCTCTTCCAGGTATTTTGAAATTGTTGTGCCGCTTACCTTTTCAAGGATGGCTCCCAATAACAGCGTATTCTCGCTGGAATAACGAAACATCGTGCCCGGCGGACATTGTAAGGTCATGTTGAGCATTTCCTTTCGCAGATTATTTCCCCAATAGAATTGTGCATTATCAGACACCGGATTAAGATTATTATCTGAAAATCGGATCCCTGAAGTATGGTGCAGCAAATGTTTGATGGTGATTTGGTCCCAGCCTGGCTTACTTTTCAACTCTGGTAAGTAGTCAATGATTTTATCATCAATGCTCTTTATTTTTCCTTCATCTATTGCTATGCCGATGAGTGTCGAGACAATTGGTTTTACGAGAGAAAAAGAGGAAACCAAAGAAGTATCCGTTCGCTTCTTCCTATACCGCTCATACAAAATGGTGTCGTTGCGAATGATAAGAAATGAAATAGTCTCGTGCGTATTGGTAAAGCTGTCTAAGCTAATGTTCGTTGACTTAAAATCCCGGCTTGTAACGCCTATTGTCTGTCCAAGTCCATAATCTTTTGCTGCCTGTTTGAAATAAAAAGCTGTTGTTGGTGCTTCAATTTTACGCTGCTTAAAGTGCTTGTAATTTCCCTGCTTTGGAATACCCCCATACCGAATCGCTTTGTAAACATCACAGGACGGCAATAAAATCACCAGCGGTAGTAAAATCAGTAGGCTTTGGGATATGGAATATTTCATTTGTTCTGGATTCTCAATCATTCTTCATTTCTGGAATCATACTGATCAGGGCTGTATTATGAAAAGCCAAGTTCTTAGTTAATTTCCTTCATACACTGTACTATCCTTTGTATAAAAGCTCATGCGTTAGAATCTCGCCGTGCTTTGATTGAAAGCAACCTTGCCGTGATTAAAGAATATGCCAAATATACAAATTCCCTGATTTTCTATTACAGTTTGCTTTCCAGATATATACCGCCATCGCCGCCAGTCCGATAATATTCTTCATAAACGTTGTTTGCTTTTGTTGACCTTACACAACGCTCAACTAAAAAAACTACC
>JBDTKK010000015.1:0-5154 GCA_039935335.1 Chitinophagaceae bacterium | reverse complement strand
AGAGAAAATTTGTAGAAATAAGAGAGCATTGAGTGTTGGGAAAGATGCTCTTTGTGGCTTCTAAAAGCCGATTATCGTCTGTAGGTTACCTTCGCGCGGCTACAGAAATCGTAGCCTAATCTTGTTCCTTTTTTTCTCTTTTTTTGAATGATTGCAATTGCTGAAGTGCTCTTGGCTGATGCCGTAGTGGAAGCTGAATTTGTCTGTGACCTCAATGCCTGCAAGGGCGGCTGCTGCGTGGATGGCGATTGCGGCGCACCACTTACCGAAGAAGAAACGCTGATTCTTGAGGAGATTTCCTCTAAGGTGAAACCCTATCTCCCCGCCCAATACATTGCCAAAATAGAGGCGGAAGGAACACACACCTTCGATGATGAATTTGGCTTCGTGACACCGACGATGCCCGATGGAACTTGCACCTACGCTTACCGCGATGAGCTAGGCATTGTGAAATGTGGTATCGAAAAGGCATGGCTCGACAAGAAAATTGATTTTCAAAAGCCTATTTCCTGCCACTTATTTCCGCTACGCGTCATAGAGCATGACGGCTATGTTGCCGTGAATTATGAACCGCGCAAGAAGCTTTGTCGACCTGCATGTAAACTGGGGAAAAGCCTAAAGGTGCCTGTGTATCAATTCCTGAAAGCGCCGATAATCAGGAAGTGGGGAACGGAGTTTTTTGAGGCATTGGAGGCGACAGCGAAGCATATGAAGAAGGGGTAGGGTTGGGTGGGTGTTCCGTAGGAACACTTGGTGTCGGGAATTGAAACTGAAATAGGCGACTTTCCGACGCTTTTAAAACCACCTGATTTTAAGAATTAAGCTTCAATACTTACAGGGATAACTCATTCGTTGAGGTTTTCAAACTATCGGAATTTGCATTTCATGCTTTTTCTCTGTTTATTTGAAATCAGATTGTTCTGACCCTTCTTATGAAGAAGCTAATAACCTTAGCCTTACTACTGCTTGTTTTCGGCTATTCTTCAAAGGCTCAAAGAAACTTTAAGTTCAGCCAATCTACCTCTGGAGACAACATTTCGAAAAAGAACGTTCTTACCGGCAATTTGGGTCTTGGTGGTTTTGGAATAGGTGTTTTCATCGGTATTGATTACGAACGAATTTTTGGAGAATCTGGCAAGATTTCACTCACATTACCGCTCTATTATGTGACGAGCGGCGACCATTTTATGGAAGTCGCGGGGGATGGCGACCGCTTTCACAATCATAATGCATTTTTCATAGCTCCTGGTATTAGGTACTACCCCTTTGGTGCCTTCCATATAGTTGACTTTGGCATGGCGGCTCAAGTAGCAATCGGTTCATTGAGCGTCAAAGAAGAGTCTTTTAATCGCGGGAACATTAATCTTAACTACTATTCTTCCTTGCTTTTGACACCCATTTTGCAGCTAAATGTAAATTTTACAGGCAGAGCAAACTTTGGGCTTTTTCTAGCTCGCGGGCTGGTGATTGCCGGCGATTTTGGGTATAATGGAAATTCAGGTAATAAGATTGAGGCTGGTTTCTTTCAAGTGGGAATGAAGTTCGGCGGGCGATTTTGAATTGTTGTTGGCGGCTTCTGCTTTTCCTATTTCTACATACCTTCTTTCTGCAATGCTACCTAACCCGGCACTTTCGCCACATTCAGTTTGTCGCTCTCTATCACCCCGTCCCGCATCCGCACCACGCGTCTGGTGTAGGTGGCGATATCTTCTTCATGTGTCACTAGCACTACCGTATTGCCGCCATCATGAATGCTACTGAATATGTCCATGATTTCGATACTCGTTTTGGTGTCCAGATTTCCCGTCGGTTCATCGGCAAGAATAAGTGCTGGATTATTGACCAAAGCACGCGCAATGGCCACTCTTTGGCTTTGTCCGCCGCTTAATTCATTGGGTTTATGATGGGCTCTATCGGCAAGCCCGACTCTATCCAACATCTCTCTAGCCCGTTCCTCTCTTTCCTTTCGCGAAGCACCGGCATAGATTAATGGCACCGCCACATTCTCCAAAGCTGTTAGTCGAGGCAGAAGGTTGAATTGCTGGAAAACAAACCCGATTTCCGAATTGCGCACCGCCGCCAATTCATCATCGCTCATCCCCGACACGTCTTTGCCATTCAGCACGTATCGCCCGCCAGTAGCGGTGTCCAGACAACCTATAATATTCATCAAGGTACTTTTCCCGGAGCCGGAGGGACCCATTAAGGCCACGTATTCATTCTTCGCAATCGTCAAGTTGATACCCTTGAGCACAGGCAGTTCCTGCTTACCGAGGTAGTACGATTTAAGGATGTCTTGCAGGGAAATGATGTCGGACATAAGGGCTTAAAGGTAAATTTTTTGGAAGGCGGGAAACATCACACTCTTACGATTCATTTAAATCACCTTTCACGCACCATGATTTTCTTTCCAAGAGACTCCAAAGGTCAAAATCAGTAACTCGAGTAGCAACCGAGGGAAGGGTTTACATCCCGCCTACGCCCTGCGTAGCGTCCTGCATACCATCCATCATGCCTTTAATATTCTTCCTGCGGAAAAGGTCGGTATCCATTTTGCCGAAGCGCCAGTTGAAGGAAAGGCGTACGCGTTGTGGATTGACCAATCTTGAATAGTCTTGAACAAAAAGATTGCTTTCGCTGTGTTGCGTACTGTAGCCCGTGCGGAAAATATCATTCATAGAAAGCGATAGGCTTGCTGCATCTGTCTTGCCGAATGTGCGGCGGATAGAGGCATCCACGCTCCACGTAGCTGCGAGGTATCCTTGTGCAGAAGAGGTCAATTGTGGGCCGAAATGCCCGCCATACCCGCTGTTCTTGGAATCGGGAAGGAGATTAGTTTTGGTTTGATAACTGCCGGAAAGTTGTGCACTCCACTTCTTCGCAAACTTGAATTGGTTATTCAATTTTCCAAAACCACTGAGGTACGTAGAACTGCCCATGGTGGCGGAACCTGTGTTGATTGTAGCGTTGTAGATATTAAGGTCGGCAGTGATATTCCACCATTTCTTGAGGTCCCAACCACTGGTTATTTCTACCCCATATTTATCGCTGCTATTGGCATTGATGTAGGAAGTGATAATGGCTGAATCTCCAGTGATTTGGTTGACACCAAGTGTCTGAAAACCAGTAATTAGGTTGTCGGAATGACGCTCATAAAGACTGATGAGGACATAGTTAATCTTCGTAAAATTCTTCATGTAGTTCAACTCTACAGCATTGGTGAATTCTGGTTTCAGTTCGGGGTTGCCCTTACGGATATTAAGTGGGTCGGTAAAGTCGGTAAAAGGTAGAAGTTGGAAGAAATTAGGACGACTAATACCTCGACGATAAGAGAACTGCAACTGTTGGTCGTTCTTCAATTTCCGGCTATAAAAAAGGCTTGGAAAAAGGCTGATGGGGTAGTTGATGTCGAAGGAAGTATCGGCCTTAGAGAGCGTGCCATTGTATTGAGAGCTTTCGGCGCGGAGGCCAATCTGATAGCTGTTATTGTCGTCAATATTGCCGCTATAAGAGCCGTAGGCAGCATAGACCGCATCCGTATTTTTGAAATCGCTGTTGGGGTTGGGGATTACATCATAAGCATTGCTCAAAGGGTTATAAAAATAATTGTTGATGCTGCTGCTAAGGGTGCGAATGCTGGCCTTTACTCCTGTCTCCAGTTTGTCTTTTTTACCGAAGGGGCGAGCATAATCACTTTGAATAGTGAAGTAATTATTGGTACCACTGCCAGCAGTTTTTGTCTGCGCTACGCCATCCACATTTTGTCTTCCGGCATCGCTATAGTTGGTGGCGGTATAGACATTATCGTTGCTGTTTTTGCCAAAATTCCCATTGGCATCCATGGTCCATTCTTCACCAGGTTTTGGGAAGATGTGTTTGATGCCCACCGTCACACCATTCATGTCGAACATGTTTTTACCCGAAGTACTTCTTCTTCCCCAAGCTTGCTCTATACCGCTCTGGTAAAGGCTATCAGTAAGAATATCGATATTATCATCCGGGCTAAACTCACCATGCACCTTTACGCCACCAACAGAAAGTGTAGTACGATTGGTAATGAAATAATCGAGACCAAGGCGACCAAATACAAAACCACCGTTGGAATTATTGATGTCGTTTTGGTAAGTACCAACATTAGGATTTTGAAAGAAATCGGTACGGTCTGTAGTAGCAAAAGTCTTGTTGTGTCTAAGACCAGAATGCGTATTGAGTGAGATATTGAATTTGCCCGAACGAACATTAAAATCACCACCAAGCCCCGCACCACCACGGCTATCTACATTGGCGCGGATGGAACCATTATAGCCTACTTTTCTGTTCTTCTTCAACACGATATTGAGTACGCCACCTACACCACCTTCGGCATCATATTTCGCGGATGGATTGGTGATTACTTCTACAGATTCTATGGCATCGGCGGGAATCTCGTCGAGCGTCAGCGGGCTTTGGCGGCCATCCAACAAAATCTGCGGCGCAGAGTTTCTTATTGTGACATTATTGTCGGCATCAACCAATACTCCAGGCACGTTTTTCATCACATCTGCAGCGGTACCACCTTCGGTAGTGATATTCTTTTCTACGTTGAAAATTTTCTTTTCTCCCTGCAATACGAAGGTGGGAATGCTGGCTCTCACTGTTACGCCTTCCAACGCTTTTGCAGTCTGATTGATGCGAATGTTCCCAAGGTCAATATTGATAAGATCGAGCATAGCAGAAGCATTATCCGGGATGGTCGGCATGTCGCCACCACCGCCTTGCATACCCTTCATAGCTGCAGCTCCACCCTTCATTAGCGCTGAAACATTGAATGCCGCAGGAACGCTTTTTTGTTCAAAGCCCAAAGCAGAAATACCTACTTCATACTTTGGGAATAGTGCCAAATCAGAGAAGAGAAATTCACCATTGCCGTCGGTCAAGACGGCATTGATAGGCTCTCGCTTATCGCCAGTCACGGTTTGTAGTACCACCGAAACGGCATCTAAAGGCTTACCAGTTTTATCGTCCACAATCTTGCCATAAATCTTACCTGGGGTTGGCATTTTTTTACCAGCACCCAGACCACCAAATTGACTATAGGCAGCAGGACTGAAAAAGCCTAACGTGAGCAAAAGAAGGGCTAGGCGGCTAAGTAAATGTTTCATGAAATATTCAATA
>JBDTKK010000014.1:0-3872 GCA_039935335.1 Chitinophagaceae bacterium | reverse complement strand
GGTAGATTCATCAGAGCATGATCTCCTGGAGCAAATCCTGACACGCCTCAGTCATCGGCCGGTTTTAGTAAAAGTGCTACCCGATTTGTACGATATCATCTCAGGTTCTGTAAAGACGAGTAACGTTTATGATGTTGGGCTAATTCACATCTACCCCGACCTAATGCCGGACTGGCAGCGGGTTTGCAAGCGCGTGATAGATATTTTGGTGTCGCTTTTTGCGATGATAATTCTGTCGCCGCTTTATCTTTTTGCAGCCATCCGTGTGAAGCTTTCTTCGCCCGGGCCGGTGCTGTATAAGCAAGAGAGAATTGGGCTTTTTGGCGAACCTTTCAACATCTATAAATTCCGCTCCATGCAGGTGAATGCCGAGCCGGAAGGCCCCGCTTTGAGTAGCGTGGAAGACCCGCGTATTACGCTGTGGGGGCGGGTGATGCGTAAGTGGCGGATAGATGAATTGCCACAGTTTTACAACATTCTTCGGGGCGATATGAGCTTGGTGGGGCCAAGGCCAGAGCGCGAATATTTCATCAATATTATTTCAGAATCGCAGCCGCACTATAAGTATCTCCACAAAGTGAAACCAGGGCTTACTTCCTGGGGGATGGTACAGTTTGGCTACGCCGAAAATGTGGAGGAAATGAAGGAGCGTATGAAGTATGATTTGCTCTACATAGAGAACTGCTCGCTTGCGCTCGATTTGAAAATTATCTTGTACACTTTTGTTGTACTTTTTCAGGGTCGCGGCAAGTAGGAACAATTCCTGCAAACCCGCAGCCACAAACGATTTCATAAGAAGATTATGTCCGTCGCCTACCAGATAAAATTGCCCGAGTTTGAAGGGCCTTTCGACCTCCTTTTATTTTTTATAGAAAGGGACGAACTGGACATTTACAACATCCCCATCACCGGCCTCATCAAGGATTTTCTGGCCTTCATTCGAGAGCTAGAAATCATCGATATCGAGCAGGCTTCGGAGTTCATTTTGTTTGTGTCCACGCTGATGCGCATCAAGTCAAAAATGCTTTTGCCGCGCAAGGAATTGGATGAATCAGGCAATGAGATTGATCCTCGGCAGGAGCTTGTCGACAAGATTCTTGAATACAAACGATTCAAAGAAGCATCGGTGGAAATGGCGGAACTGGAAGCGGAAAGATTGTTGCTGCTAAAGCGCGGAAATATCCGCGAAGAAATGAACAGCCTTAGCGAAGAATACAGCGAAGGCACGGAAGTGCAGACTATCACGGTTTTCAAGCTGGCTCAGGCATTTGAGAAGATTTTGAAGAAGCTCCATGAGCGGAATAATAAGCCGCAACACGTGGTAGTGAAGTACAATTACAGCATGGAAACGCAGCGCACTTTCTTGCTAGAGCAGGTGAGTAATTCGGGGCGAATGGGCTTTGATATATTGTTTGGCCAAAGCGAAAATCGCATCCATGCCCTCTTCACTTTCCTAAGTTTGCTCGAATTGATTCAGCAACATTATATCCGCATCCTCGCAGGAGAAGGGCGCAATAATTTCATTGTGGAATGGAATGCGGATAGGGATGATGAGGATGACTAGAGGAATTAATCACTAAGAGGCACTAAGGCCACCGGTTACAGCGGGGCAAGAGCACTAAGGGCGTTACTTACGGGGGAGTTACGGCCCTAATGGAAACTAATTATCATCGCACCAATAAGACATCGCCCTTCTTGAAATAGAGCTTGTCTTTATTGCCCAAGACTTTGTACTGCAACTGCCAGAAATAGGTGCCCGCTTCGGCATCTTGATTGTGTAGCTTTCCATTCCAGCCTTGCGTGTTTTGATTGCTTACAAAAACTTGTTGCCCCCAACGGTTATAAATGATAAGACCTATGATGCGGATGTTCGGATTGTCCGTAATCACATGAAAGACATCGTTGCGACTATCGCCATTGGGGGTAAAAGCATTGGGCAACCACAAATCATTGGGAATGTCCACGACCGTGAGGGCATAGCTGCAACTATCCGTGCAATCGCCATTGCGCAGCACACAACGATAGACAGATTGATAGTTTTTAGGCTCGAGTTTAAGGCTCGGACAGTTGGCACAAACCAAAGAATCATTAAGATACCAGTCCGTGATTTGTGCAGTAGCACAGGCTGGTAATTCAAGCAATGATTTATAAGGAACGGTGATGATTGTGTCCTTAAATCTCGGGTCAGGTTTCGTAGAAACTACCACAAAACTTTCCGCCGTATCCGCGCCTCCATTATTCCGAATGATTAGCCTTATTGGATAAATTCCAGCAGTGCTGTAGCAAACTATTCCAGGGTCAATTAACGTAGAACTTCCAGGGTTGCCTCCCGCGAAAGTCCAGTTGAATGTTTTTGGGAAATTAACAAGCTTCGCGCTGATTTCAAGGCAATCGCCTTCGCAAATACTGTCTTTGGAAGGTGCGATTTTGGAAATGACTGGCGCACAAAAACGAACCTTCATCGTGTCACGCACCATGCCGCAAGGGCTTTCTCCTTCTACCCAATAAATGCCGGGAGTATCTATAGAAATACTGCTGCTAGTTGCGCCGGTACTCCAAAGGATATTTTGAAGAAATGCGGAAACACTAAACCTTGCACTGGAAGAAGAATTGCAAATCAAAGTATCGTCGGGAAAATTTAGTAGAAATTCTGCGGCATCATGAATGCGCATAGTATCGCTGAATGTGCCGCATTGGTTGATAGCACGCACCCAATAAGTTCCGGCTTTAGTGGCGATAATATTGGGTGTAGCTGCGCCCGTGCTCCAGAGGATTTGGCTAAAGTTGGAATCTACAGAAAGCGGAAGGAAAACAGAATCGTTGCAGAAAGTGGTGTCTGCACCAAGGTCTAAAGAAGTGACAAGCACTTTTACGATAACCGAATTAGAAAGAATTGAAGGGCAAATTGCTGTGGAGACTTTGACTTGATAAATGCCTGCGCTTGATGTGGTGTAAGTATTGTTCGTTGCGCCAGAAATGCTAAGTCCATTGCGCAGCCAACTATAAGTCCAGCCTGCGTTGGAGGAAGTACTCAGCGCAAGAGAAGTGCCCGTACAAATCGTCTGTATCCCCGAAGGAGAAATATTTACGACAGGCGCTGGGTTGACAGTTAGTGTAATTGGAGAAGCTATGGCCACACAAGCGCCGTTGGAAATGATGACGTTGTAAACACCTGCGGAAGTCGCTTTGTAAACGGAGGAAAAGGCGTTCGGAATAGTTGAGCCGTTTTGTTGCCAGGTATAGCTGAAACCTGTGCCTGTGTTGGTTTGTAATACTGAAGTATCTCCTGCGCAAATGCTTAATGAAGATGCCGAAATTGAAGCCGTTGGTGGGGAAATAATTGACACGATCGCTATTGCAGAAGTATCCAATTTACAAGGGCCGCCGTCTAGGATTACTTGATAATTTCCCGCTGTCGAGACGACCAAGTTTCCTGCTGTATCTCCTGCAATGAGGCTTCCATTGCGCAGCCATTGAAACTTAATGTTCAAAGCAGATCCGTAACCGCTCGCTACAAGTGTTGTGGTATCACCTGTGCAAAGCTGAAGATGTGGTGCGTAAATGCTTGCCTTAAAACTATCCAGGGGTTCCGCATTGAAAAGCAAACTATCGCTTTTGGTGGTGCAGCCGGTAATTGTGTCTGTGGCTACAGCGGCATAGACTCCAGCGTTTTCAGCGTAAAAGCTGAAGAGCTTATCGGAGGGTTGAAGTGGATCATGCAAATAAATGAGGCCACTTGCAATGAAGTAAGGATAGCCATAATCCCATTCATACATTATGCCTGCGGAAGGATTAGTAATAGAAATGGTGATGGGTTTAGGGCTACATTGATAGCTGATAATTGGTTTCGGCGGATTGGGATTCATGGTAAG
>JBDTKK010000013.1:0-12630 GCA_039935335.1 Chitinophagaceae bacterium | reverse complement strand
AGCCGGCATTGCTATAGACCCCACTTGTCACCGGGAAAGAGCCACCCAAAGTTTGCCCCACCGCATAGACATTGTTCTCCAAATCCACCTGCACACCATACACCTGGTCATAGTCTGAAGTCCCTATAAACGTTACTTTCTGCAAAGGGTAAGTGCCAGAATTTCCAAAGCGGGCAATGTATCCATCTGCACTTCCTCCTTGATAAGTCGTCTTCCAGGTGCCGGTTGTTGAAGGGAAATTGCTGGACATGGTGCCGCCACCAACATAGAAATGCGTTTGCGCCGTATCGAGTGCTAAAACATAACCTGCGTCGTCTGATGAGCCACCTAAAAAAGTACTGTAGGTAAGGGATGAAAGCGTTGAATTGAACTTCATGACCACCGCATCCTGCCCGCCGCCAATTGAACTTTGAAAGGCATTGGAAGTCACCGGGAAATTCGAACTTTTGGTCGAGGCAGTTACATACACATTCCCGCTTTTATCCACAAGCACTTCACTCCGCGCATTGTCTCCATAATTGTGTTTTAGATTACCAAAAATGTACTCGCTGCCATTATAATTCACACCATCATCACCACTTCCGCCAATGTAAGTTGAACCCGCCAAACCGCTGCCCGTACTGTTCAGTTTTGTAACTACAATATCCGCTCCGCCATTCACCGAAACATCATACGCACCACTGGTTGTAGGGAAATTGTTGGAATAGCTGATACCGGCAATGACAAGATTCCCCGAAGGGTCTTTGATGATGCTATGAGGCTGCTCATTATCAGAGCCACCGAGGTAAGTTGCCCAAATGCGCGTACTGCCAGTTGAGTTCAGTTTCATGATGGCCATATCGCTCGCAAAGCCCACGCCGTGTGCATCAGAAGTGGCATAATTGGGGTCGTCAACGCCGCCGCCGAAGGTGGTTTGAAAAGCGCCTGTAGTTACTGGATAAGACCCGCCGAGATAGCTCAACATGATACCTCCTGCATAGAAGTTCCCACTATCGTCGTAAGTCGCAGTATAGCCCCAGTTATCAGCAGTAGAACCGGTGAGCGTGCAGAAAACAACCGTCGGGTCTATCACCAAAGTGAGCTTAGAATCGTAGCCGTCCGGAAACTTGTAAGTCAGATTATTACCCTTCAGCACATAGCGACAAGCCACTTCTTTTCGCGCACCCTCCGGGCTATACTGAAAGGCAACAGGCATCAATTCTTCTGCTTCACCCACAGAGGTGCTGATGACGAGATTTTTGTCCTTTATCTTTAAACCATCCACGCCGTCATAACGCAGTTGAATGATGTCCGGATCGGTGTTTGGCGCGACGATAAATTCATATTTCAGGTTGCCATTTTGGGAAGTAACGTGCATATCCACACCGGGGTAAAGTGCGTTGTAATCCAATGCCAGCGCGGGATGTATGTTGCTCTTCCAACGAGTGGAGTCATTGCCGAGGAAGTAGTTGTAATACCAGCTTTGCTCCTTGCTGGCTACAATTTCAGGTTGCTGATTTGCCCCTTCAAAATGGACTCGATAGGTATGAAATCGGAGCTGTTCACTCTTACTGCGCCCGTGGTGTACTTCATCCATTTTATAGCCATTGGCAGCTTCACCAACCATGTAAGTAAAGCTTGTTTTTGATAGGAAAGCATCCCCATTTTGGCTAAGTGCTTTGTATTGAAAGGGCCCATCCCATTGCCCATCATTGCGCACAAACTCCAAAGACTGAGCCATGGCATAAACAGGGAGGAAGCAAATAAAAAGAAAGACCGAAATGTAGCGTTGCAACATGAGCAAAATTGGATTTCCCGAGACTTTGGAGTATCGTAGTAAATGTAGCGAAAAACCTTCGTTTAATGAAGACGGGTATTTTATGGAAATGGTTGGTTTAGCTTTGGTAAGGTTGTCTTTGACAATTTTCGGACAATAGGGATTATTTGGGCGCATCCAGCTACCTGCCCTTGCTTGCGCGGGCAGGTAGCTGGTCGGGCTTTGCGCTACAATCTTTTTGTCCGCCTCCCGGCGGAACAAAAAGGATTTCCACTGCAATCTCTTGCGCGGATTCAATACGAGGAGATTGTTCACTTTAATTCCTTCATGAGCTGCGGCAATTGGCCGGTGCACATCGCACACGTTTTAATCGTGCAGTAGCCGGATTCTAAAATCTAGGTTACTGCCTTGTTTCATAAACTATCAATTTCGTTGCAAACGGTATTTATATGGTCTAAGCCATAAAGCAAAGCGGCTTCATCGATTTGCATCCATTGAAACAGTTGTAGAATCAGGTTGTAATGTTGGCGGGCATATGTAGTGTTTTTCACCGGTTGCCCAGATAAAAAGCAGATTGGCTCGTGGTGCGCCATTCGGTTTCTGATATTATTGAGTAGAGCAAGCTGGTTAAAAATATAGGTATTATTATATTGTATCGCGGCAGTTGATGTTGGTTTTGACGGAAACACGGTTAACAATACTCTGCCTGTCGCATTAAACTGATTTTGCGCAAACATAAATCGCCAAAAACCGAAGCCTAATTCTGCAACTAGTTTATAGTGACTATACAGGTGTAGTTTATTGATAGCATCGTTAATGTTGTCTCTTGTGAAACGGCATCTTGGGGTATCAAAAACTCCACCCAGTGCCGCAGCATTTTTCAGCCAATCATTATTCAATGAACGTGTTGCAGTAGTGTCTATAGCGTTTCTTAGTGCTATCTCAAAGCAACTGATTATCGTAAATAGCTCTTGGGTAAGCTGGAGGTTTTTTCTATAAAGCGTCATTGCCTTCCACGTATCGCCGGCACATGCCATCAAGTATCGGTTCATTCGCGCGGCTGTCATAACACTCGCAAAGTCGCTATATCTCATTATTGTCTGATTTTGTTTGCGGTTTCAAATTCCTGTTTTATCTTTGCCAAATCTTATTCCCATTAGTCCCTGAAGCGATTCAAACTAGTGGGTTTCGTTTTTTATTAGCGTTCGGTTTTTTCCCTTATTGGTCTTCCTGCCCTTGCACAGTCTCCGACCTGCAACGAAAAAACCATTTTCAACCCGCCATCATCAATTTGTTTGGCTAAAGTAAAGCTTCAGTTATGCTCCCACAAACAGGCACACGCGCAGGTTTACGCGCCGCGCTTGCCCCAGCGTCGTCGATAATAAGTTCGTTCGTTTTTCGCTTGGAAAATTGGGAGAATTAGGCTTTTGCTGCATGCCAGCAGGAGCGAGCTTTATTTGGTATGAGACCAGAATCTAAGGACAGTTTGCACGCATTTATTTAACAATTGTAATCTTCCTACGAACCAAGTTTCCTCCTGTCCGTATATTTATGACATAAATTCCAGCAGCAAAGGCGGATGTCTTTATGTTCATTCCGCGTTGCCCAGGAAGTAGTTCATGATTTAAGAGTAAACAGCCTGATGCATTGTAAATTTCAATGACGGATTTTTCAGATGAAGGGTTAAGGCATTCTACATTTATTTCATTATTTGCGGGATTTGGGAATAATAACCAATTCGTAGTACTTGCATTTTCTATTCCTGTATTGAGTCCATATTCATATGCTCCAATGTCGATGGTTCCACCCAAAACAATCCTAGGAATTAGTGTGGTATCAAATGACTTGTACATGCTGTCCGGCATCAATAAATACCCAGTGTTAGTCGTTCCTGCATTAATTCCCGTATTAATCGCTTGCGAAGAAGCGGCTGTCAAGGAATAGTCTTCCCCAATTGCATTTGTAAACCCGAGAGCTGTATAATCAGGTACTATTAGGTTATGTGAAGTGTCTAGCGAAGATGGAATTGTCCCCGTCATGAAAGTATTTGATGCAGTCGATACGGACGCAAAGATATTATTATAGACTTTGAAGGTATTAATTCCAGTTGTCGGTACAACATTAAAATACTTAATAGTTCCGTTGTATTTATTAATTACGGTATTGTTTACAAAATAGAAATCTTCCAGTGGGTTTATTGCAGCATCATAACCAATTATTCCATGGTTAGCCCCTGCAACTCCCTGAACAATCACGTTGCCCATCACGACATTGAGGCCACCTTGCGCGACATTAATGTTCCAGCTACCAAAACCTGCCCCTTCGTCAATCATATTGTATAGGATAAATGCACGCTGCGCTCGGGTCTTTAATAGATTTCCCTGTCCTCTGGGATCATGGAAATAGCAACCCATTACTAAAAGCGTATCTGTACTTGCATTGATATAGATACCATGTTCATATCCTGAGTAGGTTGGATCGTTTGGTAATTGATACCCATTGTTCTGAAATTCTGTATGTAATATGGTAACGTTAGAGGTAGTCACCAATCCGTTGCCTTCCAGAATTCCATTTTGGCAATTCATAAATTTACAATTAAGTACGGTAAGGTTGTTGGCCTGATATCTTACGCCCGCACCGTTGGCTCCACCAGCATCCGTCACTTGCGCTCCGTCAAACACGATGTTTTCAATAAAGGCATTGTCGCAGGTTCCTGGGGTTTCAAATACCCAGATTCCCTTACCATTAGGAATATTACCTGTGTACCGGAGAATGGTTCTGTTTGTAGGCAATCCAAGCCCTCTAAATTTGAGGTTCTTATGAGTCCATTTTACAGCGTCATTACTATAAATACCTCCGTCGAGATAGATGGTATCGCCATCACTAATAAGATTTTGTACCTGACTTGGAACGGTGTACGTGCGGGTAGATCCTACATGCCATGTCGTAGCGCTGACCTTACAAACGGAAACCAAACAGCAGAGGGAAACTAAAATTTTGTTCATAATTAGACTGAATAAAAAGGAGCATTAAACCCAAATTAGAATTGATTTCAAAAGCGAAATGAAAACATTTTAACGATGCAAATGTCCTGAGCTGGTGTCGTTGTTTGGTCTTAATTCAAATATTTAACTAGGAAATAACCTTTAAAGGTGTACCGACTTTCTCATCACCTGTCGAATTTTATTTCTGTCATTGCATGGTCTCCCACCTGCAACTAAAATTAAACTCAATTGCAATAATGCACGTCAATCAGTTGTTGTCAATTTATAGGGCTAAAGCACGGCTTCAATTATTCTCGCAGGAGCAGGCACACACGTCATGCTTGCTGGAGCATCGTTCATAATAAGTGTGTTCGTTTTTCTTCGGAAAAATGGGAGAATCAGGCTTTCGAGTGTGTTTGCAGGAGCACAGGGACATCTTTTCTAACTAATAAAGGAACAACCGCAGCCTATAAGTGCCGATACATAACCTATAGTGTCCATAGCTTGCTCTGTATGCTCCCTTCCCCTGCTAATGTGGCACATTCCCCTGTCAATATGGTTGCTTCCCCTGCTAATGTGTCACATTCCGCTGCTTGTTGGGCGTGTTCCGCCCCTTATATTGCCTGTTCCCTATTCAATTGGGTGCTTGCCGAGGCTTGTATGGAAGGTTCCCCTGCTATTATGGCAGATGCCGTTAGTTTTTCGGTACACCGACAGGGAAATAAAACGCCATCATCCACCCAATTAAATGCTTACAGCGTCTTTTTGTCTGCCGAAGCGGGTAATGTAGGGAAATATTTACCGTTGCAGTAAGTTTAGCGCGTGGCTTCCATAGTGTTGGCCTGCTTGGAGGAGGGCTGCCAATCGGCTTTTGTTTTTCTTTGAACTCAATTGCAATAGCAGTCTTCACGCTATTGTTGTCAATTTATAGAGCTAAAGCACGGCTTCAGGAATGCTACCAAGCAGATAGATTCTCGATACTTTCGTTGCAGGTCGGAGACCGTGCAACGGCGGGAAGAAGGATGTTCAACTAGTTACAGTTGGAGTTCGGCCAGCGTCAGCACATTTGTGTCGGCAACTACTTTTAACCCGATGTCGTTGGTCAAAAAATAATCAGCACCCAAAACTATTGAAGTGGCTACTTGGATAGCATCCGGCGTTTTTAAATTGTATTTGGCTCTTAATTGGGCAGCTTTTTCGGCAATTTCAGGTGTGATATCTGCTAGTTCTATACCGGGAGCGGCGGTTAAAATATTTCTGTATTGGTCTGCTATTTTCGTTTGGCCTTCCCGCAAAGGCTTCACCAAAACTTCCAGTAGCGTAATAGAAGAAGATAAAAACGAGAAACTACCACTGTCATTTAATTGAAAAAGCGCCGCGAGAATTGCTTGAAAGCTACTGTGTCCTTCAATAAAATAGATTAAGGGTGCGGTATCGAGAAATACCTTTTTTGAGCTGAAATTTGCAATTACCATTGTCGTTCCCCATCAATATAATTGTCAATGCTTTCTTGGTCTTTCCAAATGGTGCTTCCCAAGCCTGAAAGGGAACTAAGCGGCAAGGAAGTTGAGTTTTTTACACGCATCTCTTGCAGCAAATGAGCCATCCGCTGAATTAGGGTAAGTTGGTCACCTTGGTTCAAGTTTTTTACTTGAGATAGTATCTCGTCTATGTTTAATGAAGTTCCCATAAAATGCGAATTTCAAAGTTACGCCCTTTGTTTGTGTTCCCGTTAATGTTCCATCTCCGCTCGGCCTAATCTCTGACCGCAGATACTCTTTGCTCGACATCGAACATTGTTATAGCTGTGGACGCGTGAGGACACGCGCCACGGCGGGAGATATAATCCACAGAAGAGAGGACGTCTTTCTCATCATCCACTCATTGCTTTTGTGAGCGACCTTAGGTTGGTTGCCAATATGTGGTTGCGTAGCGGCGACACCTCAGATGCCAATAACCTTCTTTCCTTTTTATCAGATACCTTTTCAAACCTTGAAGGAAAGAATGTAAGTTTAGTACGTATGGATAGTGGCTTTTGTTCGGATGAAATCATGAGCTATCTGGAAGCTAAAAACAACACGAGCTATATCATTGCAGGAAGGTTTTACCAACCTATTCAGGCCATTGCTGCCAGCAAGGATATGCATTGGCTGGCTGTTGATAAAGGCATTGAAATCAGTGAGCAGCGCTATCAGGCTGGTACTTGGAAAGCTCCAAGAAGGCTAATCATTATACGCCAAAAAATAGCCGAAAGGCCGCAGGCTCCCGGCAGACAACTACGGATGTTTGCAGAGGATGATGAGGTTAATGGCTATCGCTATGGCGCATACTTTACTAACTTAAATCTCAGTGCTGTAGAGGTGTGGCGACTTTATCGTGGGAGGGCAGATGCTGAGAACAGAATCAAAGAATTGAAAGGTGATTTTGGCTTTGACTCCTTCAATATGAGGAGCTTTAATGGTACAGAAGCCTCTCTAACATTTGCAATGCTAGCCTATAATCTCATGGCTTTCTTCCGGCAGTTTATCCTTCAAGGCAAAACACAGCAAACCCTTAGCACACTACGATACAGGGTCTTCGCTATCGGAGCCTACTTTGAGAAAAACAAAAGTGGACAAACAATACTCCGGCTGGCTTTGAATCTAAAAAGAAGAGCTTGGTTTGAAGGGCTCTGGAATACTGGAACTAACACTTCTCCGCCTTACAAAAAGTCCATTGGGTAATCTGGGTTAAACGCTGTACTTTTATGGCTTAATACTTACGTTCTAAACACCAATACTTCATTATTCCAAATTTTCCACCATCATGAAAAAGAATTTACTCGCGCTGATTTTTTGTCTGTTATGCATCCATTTTAATGCGGCCTCACAGACCTCCCTTAAACTTACTACGGCCACCATGGACGACGTAAAGAATATAATTCTACCGACCTTCGGTAATCTTTCGGGTCTTTTAACCGCCGACCAAAATCGTTTTTTGGCAACAATGAAGCAATATAAATATACCGACGACGATAACTCTAAAATTGAGTATTATAAGTCCACTACTGACGTTATTCGAAATAAAGATGAGCAAGATGGCCTGCAATATGTGACATTGGAATATAATGATCTTAAAGCTCCGGAGGAAGCAGCGCTGCATGCGATGGAAGACGACATTAAAAGGCAGTTTCCAAACGCAGTCGTAACAGAGAATGAGGCTTCAAAAATATACGACTTTGATGTTAAAAGTCCTAAAGGAAATCACCATTACAAGGCTTATATTAATACCGGCAATATAAGTTCGGCATCAACGAATCCCGGCGGTAGCGCTACTTTGAAGCAGGTGAATTGACACGATACTTGTTTAAATCTTGCGAATCAGGCTGGCTGGCACCCCATTCGGCGTAAGATATACTTTGTTATAACAATTTCCCGCTCGGCGTAGTCTCCGACTACGCCGCCGTGGAAAGCGGTCTCCGACCGCATACGCGCTCCGACCTGCAACAAAAGTAAACACCCCAAAACAAAAAAGGGAAACAACACCCTCCGCATCATTTCCCTTTTCAAAAAAGTAAAATCCTATTAAATATCTATCCGTGCATACTTCGCATGGCTTTCAATAAATGCGCGGCGCGGCGGCACCTCATCACCCATCAACATGGAGAATACAGAATCGGCATTGGCCAAACTATCTATGCTCACTTGTTTCAAAGTACGCGTTGCAGGGTCCATCGTGGTGCTCCAAAGTTGCTCGGCATTCATCTCACCAAGACCTTTGTATCGCTGAATGTTCACGCTGTCTTCCTTGCCATTGCCAAACTTCACTTGCAACGCTTTGCGCTCCTCTTCATCCCAGGCATAAGCTTGGTCTTTACCTTTCTTCACCAGATAAAGTGGCGGATGCGCGAGGTAGAGATAACCTTGCTCCACCAGCTCCCGCATATAGCGGAAGAAGAAGGTGAGGATGAGCGTAGCGATGTGCGAACCGTCCACGTCGGCATCCGTCATGATGATGATTTTGTGGTAGCGGAGCTTTGTAAGGTTCAGTGCTTTCGGGTCTTCAGGTGTGCCAACAGTTACGCCTAAAGCGGTGTACATGTTTTTGATTTCCTCGTTCTCGTAGATGCGGTATTCCTGCGCTTTCTCTACGTTCAGGATTTTACCCCGAAGCGGAAGAATGGCTTGATAACTGCGGTCGCGGCCTTGCTTGGCAGTCCCTCCCGCCGAGTCCCCTTCCACCAAATATAGTTCGCAACGAAAAGGATCGCGCTCGGAGCAGTCGGCCAATTTCCCGGGCATGCCGCCACCAGAAAGGACGCTTTTACGCTGCACCAATTCACGCGCTTTACGCGCAGCCGAACGAGCTTGTGCCGCAAGAATTACTTTATCAATGATGATCTTTGCCGGCTTCGGATTTTCTTCCAAGAAAGCTTCCAAAACGCGTGCTACGGCGATGTTCACCGTTCCGTTCACGTCATTATTACCGAGTTTGGTTTTGGTTTGTCCTTCAAATTGTGGCTCGGGAACTTTCACAGAAATGACCGCAGAAAGTCCTTCACGGAAGTCGTCGCCAGTGATTTCTACTTTGGCTCTTTCAAAAAGTTTGTTCTTGTCGCCGTAAGATTTAAAAACCCGAGTAATCGCAGTTCTAAAACCCGCTACGTGCGTTCCGCCTTCAATCGTGTTGATATTATTGACGTAGGAAAAGATGTGCTCGTTGTAGCTGGTGTTATAGTTCATCGCCACTTCTACCACCACATTCGTGGCCTTGTCGTAGCTCTCAATATAAATAGGCTCGGGCAGCAGCGGATCGCGCTTTCCGTTCTTGTCCAGCAATTGCACAAACTCAACTATACCACCTTCGGAAAAGAAAGTTTCAACAAAGGGTTTGCCAGTTTCTTCATCGATATCTCGTTCATCGGTAAGGGTGATGCGGATACCACGATTGAGGAAAGAGAGTTCGCGCAGACGACCTGCCAGAATATCGCGCTTGTAGGTTAGGGTAATGAAGATGCTCGGATCGGGCCAGAATTGTACAAAGGTGCCGCGCTCGGTGGTTTCACCAATTTCACGGACATCATATTGAGGAATGCCTTTCTTGTATTCCTGTTCAAATATTTTCCCTTCGCGATACACTTTAACCTCCAGCAAGGCGCTGAGTGCATTCACGCAGCTCACGCCCACACCGTGCAGACCACCAGAAACTTTGTAGGAATCTTTGTCAAACTTGCCACCAGCGTGCAATACAGTCATCACGACTTCCAGCGCACTGCGGCCTTCTTTCGGGTGAATGCCTGTGGGAATGCCTCGACCATCATCACGAACGGAAACTGAATTGTCCTTTTCAATACTTACTTCAATGTGGGTACAATGGCCGGCAAGGGCTTCATCAATCGAGTTGTCAACCACTTCATAAACCAAATGGTGTAGGCCCTTTTCGCCCACATCGCCGATATACATCGCGGGACGTTTGCGCACCGCTTCAAGACCTTCTAATACCTGAATACTACCGGCATCATACCCGTTATCAGTGGCGGATGATGGCGCGGCCATTACTTCATTTTCTGTATCCATAAAAGCTGGGGAAAAAAGCCCAAAAATCAAGGGCTTTTTAGATAGATTATTTAATACGCGAAAGTAACGAACAATAAGCGTAAAAACAAGCTAAAATGCGAGGATTTCGCAATAGAATTACGACTTGATTTGATATCCATTTTCTCTTCTTGCTTCAGTTGGAAAAATTGCTTTCCAATACCTGTTTTATTGATGCTTACTTTGCTCTGCCTCTTTTATGAAAGCCTTGCTCCAAAAGCTGACTAAATATCCATTCTTTGTTTTGTGGGTGATATTGTGTCTTCTTTATTTGCCGGCTAGGCGGGCAGGATTTGTTACGGATGCTATTGATTGGTTACAAGACATTCATAGCTTGGGTTTTTGGGACTATCTCAATCGCAGCAACAGTACTATCCACGCACTGTATCAATTTACCCAGCTAAGTTCTCTTGGGTTCTACAAATTGTTCGGCGTTCATCGCTTGCCTTGGTTTCTACTGTTTACGCTTTTGCAGGCGGTAAATGGCTATCTGCTTTTTAAGATTTGCAAGAATTTTTTTCAAGATGCCCGTTTAAAGAATGCCGGACAAGTAGCTTTTGTTGGTGCTTTGCTTTTCTGTGTCAGCCCTTATCTCAGCGAAGTATTGGTTTGGAAAGCTTGCTACCATTATCTCCAATCGTTTTTGATGATGCTCTTGGTATTGCGGTCGCTGCAATTGTATTTAAAGAATCCAAGGAAAATCCTCCCAGTATTTGCGGCGTTGCTGTTCTTTCTTTCTTCTTTTTCTTTAGAAATTTTCTATCTCACGCCTATTCTGTCGGCCTCTATTATTTGGTTTTATTCCAAAATAGAAAGGCCGAATAAATCCAATGCTGTAAAGACTTTATTGCTCTTTGTGTTGCCGCAGGTTTTGGTTTTTGGTTTTCATCTTCTGCTCTTTCATCGGGTGTATGGAGAATGGATTTCGCATGGCAATTCCGGCATCTTGGCATTGCCTATTGCGGCCCATTTCTCCAAGTTCCTCGACTACATTTTTCATCTCTTTTTCTTCGGGAGATTTTGGCCACAGGCCTTGAAGGAGAAGGCCTATTTATTCTTCGAAAAGCCGACTGTGTTTTTCACTGTCAGCGCTCTGGCTCTAGGGCTTATTTCTTTTGTCATTCTAAAGATTAAATCCAATATAGAAAGAAGACTGGGCTTGCTTTTGGGCTTTTGGATGTTGCTGGCAATCGCTTTCGTTTTGCCACTGCCGCTGGAACATCTATTTGATACTGCGGGCAATCGATACCTCTATCTTGTCATTGCTTTTGCCGCAGTGTTCTTTTCATTTCTCGGTAGCATCTTTTTAGAAAAAATAATTAAGGTTCTCCTTCTTTTTAGCTTCTTGGGAGTGAGTTGTTTTTTGACGCTTCGAAGCAATAGACATTGGCAAACCAGCGAGCAGATTTCCTCCAGGTTACTACGTGATTTTCCAAACCCGAATGGCCGAACGATCATTTTCCTAAACCTTCCTTACTGCTATAAAGGTATCCCGATGATAAATGCCTGGCCTTACGGCAATTTTAAGCGGATGCACAACATGCTCTACAGTCCATCGATAAATGTCCCGGCTTATGACGGTGCAGCATTCAACATGGTTAGTCCAAATGACGGCGCAACAGCCGAATACGTAAATGACAGCACAATCAAAATCACCCTGGAACAATGGGGCACTTGGTGGTGGTACAAAGACTTTGGTGGCTACAGTTATGAAACTCCAGATTACGCGCTCAACATGCGCGATCAGGGGCATTGGTACGAACTCACAATGAAAAAGCCTCGAGAGAATTTCTTGATTCTTTATCTCCGAAATGGAGCTTGGAACGAGCTGAAATAGAGGTTCGTTAATACCAGCCCTGCCGCTTAAACCAATAAATCATGGCGATAGGAATAAACAGCATCAGGAATACCGCAACGTCAAATCCATATTGGGTTTTAAGTAAGGGCATGTGGTCAAAATTCATCCCGAAAATGCCGCCCAAAACTGTTGCAGGAGCCATCAAAGTTGCTAGCAAAGTGAAGGTTTTCATCACCTCATTCATCCGCAGATTAATCTGGTTCATGTACAAATCTTGCAGGTTCATCAGCATGTCCCGCTGACTCTCCACAAAGTCATTGGCCTGAATGGTATGGTCTAAAATATCGCGGAAGTATTTCTCGTTCCGCTCTTCGAGCAAATCCGAATCGGATCGCACAAAATGCGCAATCAATTCGCGCACCGGCATCACCGCTCGTCGTAGCGCAGATACATCTCGGCGAAGCATACTAATCCTTGCAAGCTGCAACTTATTTTGTCGCTTTAGCAATACATCTTCAA
>JBDTKK010000012.1:0-2514 GCA_039935335.1 Chitinophagaceae bacterium | reverse complement strand
ATGGTGTAAGGAGCGTTGTGATAAGCCCAGCGTGTACCCGGTGCTGCAATACAAATCAGGCAGGTATCATCAGTGCAATGACTTTCGGTGCCGTTGGCGCCGTTATCATCAAAGCCGGTGGTCATTGTAAGCTGATTCCATAGGCGAATCGAGTCTTCCGCTGCAGTGCTGCAAAGGCTGAAGCCATGGTGCAGGTATTTGGGCAAAGAGTCATGAATATTCAAGTATCCCTGTTCCTGAGCCAGACCGATCAGAAAGCCGGTTAAAGATTTACCTGCGGAATTCCATTGCCAGGCACTATCTACCGTAAAAGTGCCGAAATAATGTTCTGTAACGATCTTACCATCCTTCAATAAAATAAAGGCTTTGGTATGATGTGCCCCAAGATAGTTGATAAGGCTGTCCATCTTATCTTGGCACCAGCCGAGGGAAGTAAGCGAAGTAGTATCCCAGACATTGCCCGTTGTGGGCGGAAAATAAAGGGTTGCCTTTGCTGCGAAGTTTAGAGCAATGCAAAGTGCCAGCAGCATAAATATTTTGTACATGATATTTGGGTTGAACGGGTTTGACATTTCTTAACAAATATAGTTTAACGGGGGGATTAGGACAATTGGGTTCGGGAAAATCAATGTGTTAGAAGTTCAGATTGGTGGTTAATGTCGGTCATCGCACATCTCGAAGTTCCTAAAAGTTCTAGCCACA
This sequence comes from Chitinophagaceae bacterium, assembly GCA_039935335.1. Lineage (GTDB taxonomy): Bacteria > Bacteroidota > Bacteroidia > Chitinophagales > Chitinophagaceae > UBA1952. The sequence continues at coordinate 1,812 of JBDTKK010000012.1, read as the reverse complement.
CCACCAACCGGTTTTTTATCGAAGATTTGCCTAAGTTCGCCCCATGAAATACACTATTGAAAACATTCACCACAAGCCGCACGACCTTGACGCAGATGTTGTGTTTTTTGACTTCGAAATTCATTTCGAAGAGCCGGAAGTAGCCGCTATTCCCTACTTTCTTGACATGTCGACGCTTAAAAAGTATCTGCGTGCTACCCAGCCAGCTTTCTACAAATTTTATGAGGATACCCGCAATAGCCTTGACCTCTTTGGCCCTGCCGAGATGCAGACACTTGAGGCATTGGGCGAGGAAGGGCTTAATCAATTATACGACTACCTTGAAGAATACCTGATGACCTGCGACTGGGTGCCGAAAATGTTTGCCGATGCAAAGGCGCAGCGAGACAGACCTGTCAAAGAGCAGTATGAGGCGCAGGAAAAAGTGGAAGAAATTTTCGCAGACTTATCGGATGCAGCTTCTGGGATGGTGGACAGCACGGCCCGCAGCAGACAATTCTGCAACGAAGCAACACGGATACTCCGTGAAACGGCACTTCGGATTTACCCGGAAATTGCCGAGTTGGAGCCGGTAGTGATTAAGGAGTTTAAGGACTTTTTTGTGGGCGATGTGCTGCGGATGGCAAAGAGGATAGAAGAGATGTTGGGTTAAACCCAGACTTATTGCACGATTACTTTATCTTCAATGGGATATGTCGTTAAAAAATAGCCTAGAGTTAATGGATAATTAAAGTAACAATACGCGTTCTTGGGGGGAGTTACCAGTCGCGGATCTAAATTTAACGAGGTTTTTAGACCAACAACGGTTAAAAATCCCGCACTTCCAATATATTAATCTGTAAAACTGCTTCAAGTTTGGAGATTATTTCCAACGTGAGATTTTCTCCACCTTTTACGAGCTTGCTAATGTATTCGGGAGTTACTTCAATTGCTTCCGCTAATTGCTTTTGGTTCATACCTTTTGCGTCTAGTGCATTTAGGACATGAATTGCAATAAGTCGAGAGCGTCTTATCCATGCTCTATTAGCTCGTCGATAGCACGCACGTTCGCTCCATCCACTTATTTCACCTTCACTAAGTTCCGCCAAGATTTCTCCTGCACTTCTTGTTTTAGTATTGTCCATCATTAATTAAAAGCTGTTTCGTATTTTGGTTTAAAAGGTCACTCTAGGCATTCTTCATTTTCTGTCTATCTATTCGCCATCGTCTGTACCCCAATCTCTTTTCCGCTCTTGTTTTTCTTTCCCAAATTATTTTTAACCTCAACAATAGGTTGAACGCCCTTGACCACAACCTTCGTCTTTGAAGGTGCTTTGACAGGCACAGATTGTGGTTTAAACTGCATTTCGGGCATCATTCCAATCTTTAAAGCCAATTCAACCAGTTTACTAATTCTATGGTCGAAATTCCCATTCAGTATCTGTGAGATATAGCCTTTTGAGTAGCCAAGTGCCGCAGCGAGCTGTGTCCGATTGAGGCCATTTTCTACACGATAGTTTTCCAAAGCCTGATAAAGCTTTGTCTGAATATCTACTATCCAAAATTCTTTGCTGGTAACTAATGCATCTCTGGTCATTTCAGTATAAATTAGGTAAGAAAGCTATCGGCTATCATTGATTTAATCCTTTTCATGGTGGCAATATCACTCTTTTGAGTTGTTTTAAAACCTCCCAAAACCACTACTTTTCCTCCCGGCTTTTGCACGGCATATACACGCAAATGTTTGCTCTTAAATTCATACTCCCGAATCGTTTCTCCCTTTGGCGTAATGTCTTTAAACTTTGTTTCCGGCAATGAATACAGGTTCGCAAC
>JBDTKK010000011.1:0-2755 GCA_039935335.1 Chitinophagaceae bacterium | reverse complement strand
CAAAGCCGGGGCTACACATGTAGTCGTGATGGCACGAGCCCATGAGGAAACCATCAGGTGTGTTGTAAATGCCGGACGCGATTTTGGTGTGAAAGTAATGGGTGATAACCTCGGTAGCGATGACATGGTGCAGGCAGCCGTGTGGCTGGAGGAATTAGGTTGTGATTATGTCATTCACCATATTGGCTACGACGAGCGTCGTGGAATTGCTGCAAAAGGCAACAGGATGCCTAGCCCCTTAGATCAGTTGCGCGAAGTCGTGCAGAGTGTAAAGATTCCGGTGCAGGCAGTTGGAGGACTCAGTTTGGAACAGGCAATTCAATGCCCGGAATACGGAGCACCTCTTGTTGTTCTTGGCGCCCCGCTGACAATAGATGGCGATAGTTTCAAAACAGCAGGCGGTGACCTTGAAAGCTCACTTCGTTTAATTTGTGAAAAAATTCATTCTTATAAAGACAGAATATAAATTTAAAATATGAAATCAGCAGCAGTAGTAAATTATGCCCCTGAAAAAGGTTCCGTAGAAATCCGTGAAATTGAAAAACCATCTATTACCGATGACGACGTGCTGATTGAAGTGTCTAATGTAGGTGTTTGTGGTAGCGACCTTCATCAATGGACTGCAGATCATAGCTGGCCGGTAAACTATCCCGTTGTACTTGGTCACGAATTTGGCGGTATCATCGTTGAAACCGGCAGTCGGGTACAAGGATGGAAAGAAGGTGACCGCGTTGTAAGTGAAACAGCCGCAGTGATTGATCTAAACAATCCAATGTCACGAAAAGGGTTGTACAATCTTGATCCAACCCGTAAAGGCTTTGGCTACGGTGTAAATGGCGCTATGACCCGTTTTGTAAGAGTCCCGGCACGTTGCCTGCATAAAGTTCCAGACCAACTGCCGTTTGAACAAGCTTGTCTTACTGAGCCATGTTGCGTAGCTTATAGTGCAGTAGTTGCCAATACACGAATTGCGCCAGGTGATCGCGTTATAGTTCTTGGCCCAGGTACAATTGGTATATTATGTGCAGCCATGGCAAGGCTTTGCGGCGCTGAAGTAGCTGTCGTAGGATTGGAAGCAGACAAACACCGTTTAGCAATTGCAGAACAATATGGATGTGAAGGTATTATCGGTGACGCATCAGAATGGGCTAAAAAGAGAGATGGACTTGGGGCCGATTGTGTCATTGATGCTGCCGGTGCAAGTATCACTTTAAAAATGGCACTCCAATTGGTAAGACCCAATGGAAAAATAACTAAAGTGGGTTGGGGTCCGCAACCATTAGGATTTTCTCTTGACCCATTAGTTCAAAAAAACATTACCCTTCAAGGAAGTTTTAGCCATAACTGGCCAATGTGGGAGCGCGTTATTGCGTTGCTTTCAAGTGGACAACTCGACGTTAAACCTATTATTGGAGGCGTCTGGTCTCTTTCAGAATGGAACACTGCGTTTGATAAAATGCATAGTGGGGAAGTCGTAAAGAGTGTACTCAAACCATAACATCATGAGATTAAAAGATAAAGTTGTAATTGTAACAGGAAGTACTACAGGAATCGGCAAAGCAATTGTAATTCGTTGCGTAGCAGAAGGTGCACGCGTTGTTGTGAATGGCCGTAACAAGGAAGCGGGAGAAGCTGTAGTAAAAGAGTTAGGCGAGGATAAGGCTGTTTTGCACATTGGAGATATTGCGGAGGAAGGGGCAGCGCAAAGTCTGGTTGATACCGCATTAACCACATTTGGCAGGCTGGACGCAATAGTTAATAATGCTGCAATGATCGTGTCTTCAGATATTCATACTACTGATCTTGCTTATCTGAGGAGAGTGCTTGAGGTGAACACAGTAGCCCCCTTTGCGCTCATCAAGTCGGCTTTACCACATCTGAGCAAAACCCGCGGATGCGTGCTCAATATAGGTTCTGTAAATGCCTACAGCGGAGAACCTAATCTGCTTCCATACAGTATTTCCAAAGGCGCATTGATGACTATGACCCGTAACCTCGGTGATACGCTGCTTCGCGAAGAAGGTGTACGTGTAAACCAAATCAATCCGGGTTGGGTAGTTACCGAAAATGAAACCATACGTAAACGTGAGCATGGCCTTGCAGACGACTGGTACAAAGATATTCCGCGGGTATATGCACCCTCCGGAAGGATTTTATTGCCGGAAGAAATTGCAGCCGCAGTGATATACTGGCTCAGTGATGAAAGTGGACCAGTTTCCGGACAGGTAATGGATATTGAACAATATCCATTCATAGGCCGGAATCCTCCAAAGGACTCCTCAATGCTTGAATCTTGAGCTTCCTTCCCCTTCGGGGAAGAATTGGGACGGGGCTCAAAAACTCTTCAATGCTTGAATTCTAAGGCTACTCTGAAAACAAAAAGAACAAAATTATCTTAAAGACAAATAGGAAATAAAAGAACAAAAGAAAAGAATTTACACACTAAGAGCACCAGGCACATTAAGAATTTATTCCTTCGGAATAAATAAAAAATGCGAAGAATTTTTTATTTGTGCTCTTAGTGTCCTTAGTGGTCTAAAAATCACTTCCAGTAATGGACTAATCTTAAAAAATCAAAAAAATTATTATGCCTCAATTAGCCGTTTTCCCCAAAGCGTTTATGAATGCCTTATGCAAGGACGGAACGATGCGCGTAACCGAGTGGATAGAATTAGCAGTAAAACTGGATATTGAAGGACTGGAGTGGTATGCTGGTTTCCTGGAAATGGAAGACGAAAAAAATTGGCAGCAATTC
>JBDTKK010000010.1:0-6083 GCA_039935335.1 Chitinophagaceae bacterium | reverse complement strand
GAAGAAATTGTTGGCTTTACCTCTTGGGATGATATAGCGTAGCAGGAATGATAACGGATGCGTGAAAACATGCGCAACGGCAAGAGCAGGTAACAGGCAAAGCCTGCAAAATATTCAAACGAAGGCTGGAGCCTTCGCTTAACGCCGCTGTGGAGAGCCTATGGACAACGGAGATTAGGCCGAGTGGAGCAACGAAAACTTAGCTATTGTGCGTTCGCCTTATTATTCGGTCAAATATTTGTCGTCCAATATAATTCTTCAATAACGGAAATCTCGGCCGCCTATAATATTCATTCCAATAACTAATCATTCTACTTTCTGTCTGTAGATAATATTTGGGATTTTCTTCGACAAAACTTTTATAGCCGTTTGAAGTGCTGTCGTTGATATGCTTGTTCAAAACCTCTAAAATCTCATATACATATTCACCTAGAAGTTGGAAGGAGAAGGGTATTATCCAATTTTCTGTCCTGTTCTTAAGTTGTTCTATTCGTTTTTGTCTGATAAAACCATTGTAGTGTCTAGAAAAAATGCAATTTAAGACTGTCTTTTGCATTGCTGTCAATTCACTTTCGACTGAATAATCAGGTTCATCGAAATAAATTCTGTATGGAAATTGTATAATTTCTCCTTCTAAACTAACTGTAATAGAATTTTCTGAAAAATTGAAAGTGTTGCGGAATGTCAGAATATTCCACACTTCCTCAACGTCTTGTCTTAACGCCTCTGGAAATGAATTGGTCAATTTGTCCTTTTCTTTTAGATTGTTTAGTTTTCGAGGACACATTTTTTATTAGGGTCTGTTTAAGATGACAGCCAACTCGCAAATATACTCAATCCAATCGCCCCAATCCCCGTAACCCAAATGTATTCCTACAACATATCCCTTTACAAACAAAAAAGCGAATTGGACTTTAAATTGCAATACACAACCTCCGTTTCTTTAAGCCTTGCAAAAAACCCATCTTCTACGTTCGTCCTACTCATCAAATGCCAACCGAAAGTTTTAAATGTTGCCCAAAACCTTTTCGTATAATTCTCATTAATGTCGAAAGCCTTATGTCACTTGCGTTGTTTTCAATTCTCGAAATGTAGTTTTTAGTTGTCCCACATTTTACAGCAAGTTGTTTTTGTGCCATATTATGCTGGTGGCGCATTTCCTGAAGAATAACGCCCAATTTGAAGGTCTCATAACCTCCTTCAAAAGACTCTCTTTTCGCCGTCCCACGTTTGCCTTGTTCTTGGTCAATAAAGTCTTCAAGGTCAACCAATTTATTTTTGCTTGTCTTCATAATATTGCGTTTTATTTGACCTTTGCATTCTTCCCCCAAAACCAAGTTACCTAATTAGGTAATGCTGTCCAAATTTATGTCGGGATGTACCAGCCAAAACTTTTAGGTGTTTTTGACCTTTCCTCCGTTGCGGGGTATCCGACCTTTAATAAAGTTTCCGCTAAATTATAGGCTAACGTTTTTTTATACGGTGGACGTGTGAAAACACGGGCCACGGCAGCGCAACTTTCTAAGTAAAAAGTGCTGTAAGTATAATTTGGAGATTGGTTTGTCAGGCGGAATATTGACGTTCATCGGCCAAGCGTTACAGACCCGCGCCGGCCGCAGAAGCTAACATTCCTAAAACCAGAAACCGAAAAATACGTCTGACCATTTATGATAGCAGCGGAAACCAATAGCCCGCTGATATTCATATAATTTGATAGAGCAAGTCGGATTTTGAAATCAAGAATGAAAACCAAGCCAAACCTCTACGCAGCACAATACCTTTGGGGCTAGTTTCAAAACAGTAATTCCCGTCGATTTCAGGATTCTAAAGCAATGCAATCTCTTATCATTTTTGCCTCCGGCAATGGCAGTAATGCCCAAGCCATCATTTCCTATTTTAAAGAAGGAAAAGACGTCGAAATTTCCCTTATCGTCAGCAATAAATCAGATGCGGGTGTCTTGCAAATTGCTAACGAGGAAAACATTCCGAGCTTGATTTTGACCAAAGCAGAATTATCATCTGCCGATACCCTTGAAAGACTACAAACCTTCAAGCCTACCTTAATCGTTTTAGCAGGTTTTCTTTTAAAAATTCCTGCCAGTTTCGTCGCCGCGTTTCCTAGGAAAATCATCAATATCCATCCAGCTTTGTTACCTTCTTTTGGGGGTAAAGGCATGTGGGGGCATCACGTTCATCAAGCAGTAATCGATGCGCAGGAAACGCAAAGCGGCATCACCATTCATACAATAGACGAAGTGTATGACCGTGGCGAAATTCTTCTACAAGCAAGATGCGAAGTGCTACCAACCGATGATGCAAGCAGCCTAGCGGCCAAAGTGCAAAAGCTGGAACATTATTTCTTTCCCCGAACCCTCGATTTTTTACTTCAAGCCTAAAACGCAATATCAAAGCCCTCACAGCGTTTTTGATGAACCTTGGGTTGCCCCTATTTTTAGATTTATGACCGCTCTTCGTTCCTTATTTTTCTTATCGATAATTGCCCTGTTTCCTGTGCTCAATGTGGCGGCACAACAAACTCCTATTGGCTATTGGCGAGCAATGCTTCCCTATAATAGAGTTCTGGGAATTGCTACCGATGGACATCTTATTTATGCCATCTCCGAAAAAGGCTTTTTTAGTCTGGATCCAAGCTCCGGCTCTTTCGAAACCTACAGCAAAGTAGAAGGTATGCATGAGACGAACACTGCGGCACTCGCTTATGACAAAACCACAGGAACCTGCGTCATCGGTTATCAAAATAGCAATATCGACCTCTTTAAAGACAACAGCTTTTACGTAATCCCCGACTTGAAAAATAAAAGCTTCTCGGGCAACAAAGCCATCAACGATATTTATGCAGCCAACGGCATTGCCTACGTCAGCACCGGCCTCGGTATCGTAGCTATTGACCTTAAAAAACAAGAAGTAAAGGAGACCTATGTTTTCTCAAAGAATGGTCAGACAATTTCCATCAATTCCTTCATGAGTGATGCGACTAATTTTTACGCAGCCACAGCTTCCGGACTCTATAAAACTTCTCAAAACAACCCGAATATTCAGGCTTTCGCTACCTGGCAAAGCATTGATACCAATCGCAACTTCACGAAGCTCGCCCTTGTTGGTGGCAACACACTTTATACTACTTCGGCAGACACCATTTTCCAAATCACACCCTCTGGATTATCGGTCGCTACCGTTTGCCTGGGAGCTACTATTACAGACCTTTCCGGCGGGGATACGACACTATATATTGGCGAGTTTTTCCCGGCTACGGGAGCAGGAAAAATGATTCACCTTTCCACAAGTGATACCCGAATTGATTCCACACAAGTAGCCTACACAAGTGGCGCAATTGAAACGCAAGGTGGACAAGTTTATGTGGCGGATGCTTATCAAGGGCTTGGGAAAAGAAATAGCAATACCAGCATTTCTTTATTAAATCCTGCAGGGCCTAATAGCCCCGGTTGTGCGGGGCTTTGGGCCAATAATGGAGAGTTGTGGATAGCTCACGGCGGCATTCGGGAAAACTTTACCCAGTTGAAAAGCGCCGATGGGATTTCTAATTTTAAAGATGGGAAATGGACGACCTACCAACCCTATAATTATCCTTTGTTTCAGGATAGCGTAGTGGATTTTCTAAGTGTCATAAAAGACCCGCGCGACGGCACATTGTATGCCGGGACCTACAACAGCGGCATCTTCGAATTGAAGGAGAATGGCGATGCGAAAATGATAAAACAAGGTGCTTTAGAGTTTAGTGGCGGCGATGTCAATGGTTATCCCGCTACTAGCCTTGCTATAGACAACGACGGCAACCTATACGCCACGCAAATCCAAATACCCGATGAATTGGCTGTGCGCAATTCTACCGGAGATTGGTATCATTATCCTATCAGTTTATACGGTAGAATCTTTCGGCAAGGTTTAGGCTTGCTCATTGATGATTACAATCAAAAATGGTATTACAGTGCCCAAGGCGATGGCGTAATAGTATATGATGACGGCGGTACACCAAGTAACCCGAATGATGACCGACAAACACAATTAAACACTTCTGTAGGTCAAGGAAACTTACCAAACATGCGTGTACGCTGCCTCGCGAAAGACCGAGATGGTGCTATCTGGATAGGAACTGATGCGGGTATCGGCATTGTAAATTGTCCCGCATTGGTGATAGACCAAAAGTGTGATGCCGAACAGCGTGTGGTGCAATACGACAACTTTGCTGGCCTGCTTTTTAGCACAGAATCCGTCCGTGCAATTGCGGTGGATGGTGCCAACAGAAAATGGGTTGGAACGCTCAATGGTGTCTGGTTGCTCTCGCCTGATGCTCTGACAATTTTGAATCGATTTACGGTTGATAATTCACCACTGCCCTCCAATGTGATTAATTCTATTACCGTAGATGGCGTGACGGGTGATGTCTATATCGGCACGCAAGATGGCATCGTCTCTTATCGCGCAGCAGCAACTGTAGGTAGCGATAAGGGTAGCAATGTGCAAGTATTTCCTAACCCTGTGCCGACGGGTTATTCCGGCCAAATAGCAATTCGAGGATTGACCACCGATGCCGATGTACGCATCACAGACATTACCGGAAAACTCGTGTATCGTGCCAAAGCCACTGGCGGACAAGCTGCATGGAATGGTCTGGATTATACTGGAACGCGCCCTTCCAGCGGGGTATATCTCATCTTTGTTTCTGATAAAATGGGAACCCAAACAGCAGTAGGAAAGCTGCTATTCAAGCATTAACCCCAAAGCTTTTCTCGAAAATATCTTGTCTGAAATCCTGTGATAGCCAATACCCAAAGCATTGTGCTCCGTGCTGTAAAGTTTGGCGAAACCAGCATCATCAGTACACAGTTTACAAGGCTATTTGGGGTGCAAGCCTACCTCATACGCGGAGTGAGGACGACCAGTCCAAAAGGGCGAAATAATAAAGCCGGACTGCTACAGCCGGCAACGCTTTTAGACATCACTTGCTATCAAAAGCCGCAAAGCAATTTGCATCGGCTTAATGAGTTTTCACTCACCAAAGTCTATAGTAATATTTATGAAGAAATCCTGCGCAACAGTATTGCCATTTTCTCCGTAGAATTGCTCCTACGGCTACTTCCAGAGGCTGCACCAATGCCGGAGTTTTTTGATTTTGCCCAAACTTATTTCCTGAATCTGGACGAAACTGCAATTGATAATCTAGGAAATTTTCCGCTCTTTTTTGTGTTGCAAGCCAGTCGAGCCTTAGGTTATGAATTGTCCGGTACTTGGACGGAAGACACGCCCTACCTCAATCTACTTCAAGGTTCCTTTTCCGTGTATTCGCCCACCGGAGGTACCGTGGTGACGACTGAAGATGCAAAGGCGCTTGCAGCACTCATGGAGCTCCATTTTTTTAGGGAACTGGGCACCGTAAAAATGAATGCGGCCATGCGTTTTCGATTGCTCGAATGGTTCTTGGAATTCCTTCGATGCCATACGGAACATATGAGCCAACTAAAGTCTTTGCAAGTCTTGAAGGCTGTACTGCATTAGCAACTTATTTCCACAAAAAAGTAAGGGCAATTACTTTGTTTCCGGCAAGCCTTTACTGTGCCAAGCGCGGATTCCGCCCTTGAGGTCATAGACATTTTGGAAGCCCATTTCTCGCATTTTTGAAACAGCTTGAGCGCTTCTGCCGCCTACTGCGCAATACACAAACACAGGTTTTGCTTTATCTACGGCAGCGATTTCGGATTCGAAACCTGGGCAAGTCCAGCAAATATTTTTAGCTTCCGCTAAATGCCCGTCCGCATACTCTTCTGAAGTACGGACATCAACCAAAACCGCATCTGGCATAGCTTTCAGCGAATCGGAAAAGGCAGTCGCGTTCAGTACATTCTTGCCCGATTGGCCATTGGCGCAGCTTACCATTAGTAAGGCGAAAAGGAAAGTGACGAAGCTGCTGATGATTTTTTGAGTCTTCATAGTTGAGGATAATTTTTCGAAGTTGGGCAATTCCTTTTTTTGAAATTTTAAGGAAGGATAATGCTCGGAATTAATGTAGGCTGCTTCTGGAGCGTAGCTCAAAGTTCCGATAGGGC
>JBDTKK010000009.1:0-10595 GCA_039935335.1 Chitinophagaceae bacterium | reverse complement strand
AGTGGCGTTGCGTGCAACGCCGCCACCAAACCCAACGCCGCCACCAAACCCAACGCCGCCACCAAACCCACCGCCGCTACCAAACCCACCGCCGCCACAGGATCCATCGTTAGCGGTATCTGATGTAGTGGCGTTGCGTGCAACGCCGCCACCAAACCCAACGCCACCACAGAATCCACCATTAGTGGTATCTGATGTAGTGGCGTTGCGTGCAACGCCGCAATCAGACGCAACGCCGCTACTAGGAGAAATACGTGCACTAAACGCGCCGCCAATAATAAACCCATTTATGTCGGCTATTTCTCCCAAACCCCAATCAGTTTCTACAATTATTAGGTCATACAAATCTGCAGTGACGAGACATGCAAACCGATTGGACTTAGAAAATGGCTGGCAAACTCGCTTCCATGACCATATTATTCGCGATGAAGAAGAATTTCAGCGTATCTCTAATTATATTATCAACAATCCATTAAGCTGGAAAGAAGATAGATTTTACTAAAGATCTGTAGTGATTTTGTGCGCAACGTTTCTATCAAGCGCGGTACAGACGTTGCGCTTAACGTCTCCACACAACACCACATAAATATTGCGCGCAATGGCTTAACCCAACACCATGCAAGCAACATATATATTAAATACGAAAAATGATGGTCAGAAGAACATTTATGTCCGATTCTTTTACGCCTCCTTTTGGAACCGAACGATACCCACGTTTGGCCACGTAAAGAAAATATCCGAATTTCGCGCCGCAAATAAGCAATTCAATTCCTTTAATTAAGTATAACCAAAATGAGCGTAACCGTAACAGCCGCCGACGTAAATAAACTCCGCCAACAAACCGGCGCGGGTATGATGGACTGCCGCAAGGCACTTGTAGAAAGCGAGGGCGATTTTGAAAAAGCCATCGACTATCTCCGCCTAAAAGGCCAAAAAGTAGCTGCTAATCGTAGCGACCGCGAAGCAAAAGAAGGCGTAGTTATTGCCCGCAGCAACCCTGATGGCAACTATGGCATCATCGTACAGATTTCTTCAGAAACCGACTTTGTGAGTAAGAACGAAGAGTTCATCCAGTTTGCACAAGACATCGCAGCCATTGCGGAACAAAACATGCCAACTGACATTGAGGCGCTAAAAGCTTTGCCAATGGGTGGCGCTAAGGTGTCCGACAAAATCTTGGAAATGGTGGCCAAAATCGGAGAGAAAATTGATGTTACGCGCTACGAGCAAGTGACTGCTGATACCGTTGTTGCCTATATCCACGGCAACTACCGCATTGGTGTGTTGGTGGGTATGAACAACGCGAAGGGCGAGCATATCGCAGCAGCAGGTAAAGACGTAGCGATGCAAATTGCTGCGATGAATCCATTGGGCCTTAACCACGAAAGCATTGAGCCACACGTCATCGAGCGCGAGCGCAACATCGTGATGGAGCAAATGAACGCAGACCCAAAAATGGCGGGTAAACCTCAGGAAATGCTTGCCAAAGTTGCTGAAGGCAAGCTGAATGCATTCTTCAAAGAAAACACCTTGATGGCGCAACCTTTCGTAAAAGATAGCAGCATGAGCGTAGAAGCTTACCTGAAAACTGTAGACAAGAATCTTGGTGTTACCGAGTTCCGTCGCGTCGCTATCGGATAAGATTTCCCCAGAAAATAATTTCAATAAAAAACCTCGTTGCGATAAGCAGACGAGGTTTTTTTTTGCCTGAGGTTCTGCGTTCTTAAAACTGCGACATCACAGGTTTTGTACCCATTATCCCATTAATTTTCTCCTTTACTTCTTCCGTAATCTTTGGAAAAATATCGAGTGCTTTTAAGTTCTCTTCCAACTGCGATTCCTTTGTTGCACCCAAAATGGCGGTAGTCACATTTGGATTGGCCAAGCACCAAGCAATTGATAAAGTGGGAAGAGTAGTACCAACTTCTTTTGCCACAGTTTCAAGCTTCCTCACGCTCGCCAATTTCTCGTCGCTAAGCGTTTTGTCTTTCAACCATTCGAAGCCTTCGAGGCCAAGCCGTGAGCCTTCGGGAATGCCATTATTATATTTTCCAGTGAGAAGGCCGGAAGCCAAGGGACTCCAAATCGTCGTGCCCATTCCGATGTTTTTGAAAATCGTGAGGAACTCCACTTCCAGTTTCTTTCTTTCAAAAAGATTGTATTGGCTTTGCTCCACCGAAGGCCCTTCCAGGTGCAGCTCTCGCGCCACCATATGAGCTTCCATAATTTCTGCTGCGCTCCATTCTGAGGTTCCCCAATATAGGATTTTGCCTTGCGCAATGAGCCTATTCATTGTGCGCACCACTTCCTCTATCGGTACGTTTTTGTCTGGGCGATGGCAGAAATACAAGTCGAGATAATCGAGCTGTAATCGCTTCAAAGCTTCTTCGCAAGCTTCCACGATATGCTTCCGCGACAGGCCAGTTTGATTGGGTTTATTATGCTCTCCGCGCCAGCCGAAAAAGACTTTACTGGAAACGACGTATGAGGCTCTGTCCCAGTTTTTCTGTTGCAGCACTCTGCCCATCATCAGTTCACTTTCTCCCAATGCATACGCTTCTGCATTGTCAAAGAAATTGATACCGGCATCATATGCCATACCCATCAGCTTATCGCTAAGGTTATCGTCTATTTGTTTAGAAAACGTAACCCAAGAGCCATAAGAAAGTGCGCTTAGTTGCAGACCTGTACGGCCCATCCGACGGTAAATCATTGTCGTGAAAATTGGATTGTTGAAACTAAAAATGATGCTACCTAAATCATGTAAACAACTAGGCCATCGCGGGTTTTAGGCTCAAACCAAGTGCTTTTTGGAGGCATCATTTTCCCTGAATCCGCAATGTCAAAAAGCTGTGCAATACTCACTGGGAAACAAGAAAATGCTACCGCTGCTTCTTCAGTATCTACCCTTTCAGCCAGCGCGTCCAGGCCACGAATTCCGCCTACGAAATCAATACGTTTATCGGTGCGTGGGTCTTGAATACCAAGGATAGGCGAAAGAAGATTTTGCTGTAGAATGGTAACGTCCAGCACACCGGTTGCGTCATTAGTATAAGTACCTTCTTTTACTTTTAGAATATACCAAACCCCTTTGAGGTACATGCCAAATTCATGAAGCTCTATAGGGCGGAAAGGCTTGGTACCAGCCGCTTTGCTCACCTCAAAATCTTTATTCAGAGCCTTCAGAAATTCAGCTTCGCTCAAGCCATTTAAGTCCGAAACCACACGATTGTAATCTAGGATTTTCAACTGACTTTCCGGGAAAATGGCAGTAAGGAAATAGTTGAACGATTCCTCCCCATTGATGCTATAGCCCAAGCCCCGCATTTCTTCACAGACTTTAGCTGCTGAAGCTGCCCTGTGGTGGCCATCCGCTATGTAAGTAGCAGGTACATCTTGCGCAAACAAGCGCGTGATTTTGCTCACCTTACTATAACCGTCCATCACCCAGAAAGTATGGCGCACACCATCCACTGCAATAAAATTATTCACCGGCTCGTGGCTACTTTTCCACTCTTCAATAAGTTGCTGAACTTCGGCGTTATCGCGGTAGGCAAGGAATACAATTCCTGTCTGTGCATGGGTGGCTTTGATATGATTAATGCGGTCAAGCTCCTTTGCTGGCCGAGTAAATTCGTGCTTTTTGATAATGCCTTTTTGGTAATCATCTACCGAAGAGCCGCAGATAAGTCCGGTCTGCGAACGACCATTCATCTCCAGTTCATAGATATAATAACTTGGCTCGGCATCGGTAATCATGATGCCTTCATCAATCATATGGTCGAGATTTTCCTTGGCCCTTTCATAAACCTGCGAGCTATGCACATCTATAATTTCGGGCAAATCTATCTCCGAACGGGTAACGTGATAGAAGTTGTAGGGCTGGTTTTTAAACTTGCGGGCTTCTTTGTCATTTACCACGTCATAAGGCAGCGTAGCAACAGCTTCTGCCAGACTTGGTTTGGGACGTAGGCCGCGGAAGGGAATGATTTTGGCCATAAAATGATTTACTTTTTTGCGGCGCGAAATTACGCCCGTTGGCTGGAAGGAAGTCTTCTCTGAAAATATTCCGAATTTAGACCCTTTTTAAGAAAATTCCCGCATCGCGGAAACCAATTGAGCAACATCATCAACACTCACAGCATTATACAAGGATGCCCGAAAGCCGCCAACGCTGCGATGCCCCGCAATACCTTCAATATTTCGCGAAGCGCAAAAATCCAAAAACGCAGATTCGTGACTTTTATCCATCATCCGGAAAACAACATTCATCATGCTCCTACTTTCTGGAGAAACTATAGGTTGAAAAATCGGATTGCTGTCCAATTCTGTATAAATCATTTCTGCCTTCTTTTTATTGGCTTCGAAAAGAGAATTGATACCTTGTTCTTGTATCCAGCGGAGGTTGAGAAGACACGTATAAATAGCCGACACTGGAGGCGTGTTCAGCAAAGAATTTGCCTTGACTTGCGCCGAATAGCTCAATATTCCGGGCAGTTCGCGCACTTGCCTCTTCAGCATTCCTTTCCGAATCACCACCAAAGTGACACCAGCCGGCCCGATATTTTTTTGAGCAACCGCGAAGAATAAATCACACCGAGCATAGTCTCTTGCACAAGAAAAAATATCGGAGCTCATATCCACCACAAGTGGTGTATCGCACGTTGGTATTTCTGGCCATTGCGTGCCATAAATCGTGTTGTTGCTCGTAAGATATAAGTAGGAAAGATTGTCCGGAATTTCCTTAGGCCATTCGGGCAAATACCGGTAATCATCCGAGGCCGAGGAACACAGCGAAACAGTATTGCCATAAAAGGCTGCAGTATCCATTGCATCCTTGGCCCAATGTCCGCTGTCTATAAATCCGGCTGTCTTTTCCGGAGCTAAAAAGTTCATCGGAATCATCGCGAATTGTTGCCTGCCGCCACCCTGCAACCACAGCAATTCATACTCGTTTGCATCAAGCTTGCAGATTGCTAAAACTCTTGCTTTAGTCTCTTCTAAAATGACCGCAAATGCCCTTCCGCGATGCGGAATACTAAGGATGGATATGCCGCTGTGATTATAATCAAGAACCGCGTCTGCTGTGCCTTGCAGCACTTCTTGCGGCAACATGGCCGGTCCGGGACCGAAATAAATTTTCGACTTACTCACGAGGGAAATATTAGGTGGAGATTTTCGCGCCGTTACTCGCATTTTCATCAGAAATAGTGATGCCACCGGACACTGCAAATTTCATAGCTTCTGCCGAGCTCATGGTAGTGACGGGCCGGATGTCAACGGCATTTACAACTATTACCCAACCAGAAATTGCATAGGAATGCGGGAGATAAACAGCCACCTTTTGCTCCATGCCTAAGTAGCTCATATCTGGCTGCGTTAAAAAGCCAATCCGAAATATTTCCGGCTGTGTGCTAACGCATACCCAAACAGGTTTATTGAACCTTTTCTTATCGCCCACAAAAGACGACATCACTTCCTTCACAGAGCTATAGATGAACTTGATACCAGGTGTGCGTTCCAGCACATGGTCAAAGAAATCGAAGATGGCTTTGCCAATAAAAAAACGAGTACCGAGATAGCCAATAATCGTGACGGACGAGATGATTAAAACGAAACCCAATCCGCGCGGAAAACCTTCAATCGGGATAAGCGTATCAATCTTGAAAAAGATCCAAAAGATGATGTAAATGGTGATGGCAATAGGGGCGAGAATAATCACACCTTTAAAGAAAGACCGAAGCAATAAAGCCGCCGTGTTGCGCATAAGAAACGAAGATAGGAGGAACGCCGAATTCTCCCTTTAGATGTTTCAAACAGCATTTAGTTAAAACCCACGCTTCTGATTCTTACTCTTTAGGAGTTTTTGAATTTTACCTTCTACCTTTTGCCTTTCCATGTCGCGCTACTTCCTTCTATTCTTCCTGCTTTTCTCAGCTTGCCAGAATGCACAGCACAAGGATAGTAGGCAAACATTTTACTTGAATCTTTCTTCTGGCTCGCTGGAGTCTTTAGACCCTGCCTACGCCAAAGACCTTTACACCATGTGGACGACGCACATGATTTACAACACACTGGTGGAGACAGACAACCAATTACATGTAGTTCCTTCACTGGCAAAAGACTGGGAGATAAGTGGGGATGGATTGCGTTATCGCTTTCATCTTCGGGATGATGTCTTTTTTCAGGATGCGCCAGAGTTAAAAGGAAGAAGAAAGATGGTCGCAGCCGATGTTGTGTTCTCACTCTCAAGGCTCGTAGACCCTAAAATTGCCTCAAGTGGTGCCTGGATTTTCAATGATAGAATAGTGGCAGACAGTCCTTTTGTGGCTATAAATGACACCACGTTCGAGCTACGATTGCAACGGCCTTTTAGCCCGATGTTGGCCATGCTTTCCATGCCTTATTGTTCTATAATTCCACATGAAGTTTCGGAGCATTGGGGTAAAGCCTTCCGGCGACACCCTTGTGGTACCGGATCATTTCAGTTCTTTGTCTGGGATGAAGGCAATGCACTAATTCTTCATAAAAATCCGAACTATTGGGAGCGGGATAGTACCGGAAAGCGATTGCCCTATCTCGATGCGGTTCAGCTTAGTTTCTTTGATAGCAAGGCCACAGAATTTCTACTTTTTCTCCAGCATAAACTCGATTTTGTAAATGGTATTGACGGCTCCTTCAAAGATCTAATTCTTCAAAAAACCGGAAAGCTCACGCCTTCATTTGAGAAAGGATATCGCCTCACAAGAAGCACCTATCTCAATACCGAATACATCGGGTTTTTGACAGACACTTCGAACGTGCTTTTACAAAACGCTCCGACACGATTTAAGCTCGTGAGACAGGCTATTAATTATGGGATTGACCGCAAAAAAATCTCCACTTATTTCCGCAATGGCGTGGGCATTCCAGCCACGTCGGGCTTCATTCCGCGCGGCCTGCCCGGCTATGATCCGACTGGAAGTTTTGGATATAATTACAATCCTGAAAAGGCAAAGGAATTATTGACCGAAGCGGGGTTTCCGAAAGGAAAAGGGCTGGGAACAATTTCCATTTTGACACCGGATAACTGGTCAGACATTGTCAATTACATCGGGACTGAATTAGCGGATATAGGCATTACTGTGAAGGCGGAAGTGATGCAACCCAACATCCTGCGGCAGCAAATGAGCAACAGCAAAGCCCTTGCTTTTCGAGCGCAATGGATAGCAGATTATCCCGATGCCGAAACCTTTTTAGCCTTCTTCAATTCGAGACTTCCTGCGCCACCCAACTACACTCGATTTCACAATACGCTCTTCGATAAATGGTATGATGAAAGCATGAGTTTACCCGATTCCCTCCGATGGCTGCGATACAAATCGATGGACAGTTTGGCGATGAGCGAAGCCCCTGTTGTTCCGATTTTCTATGATGAGCTCCTCCATTTTACACAAAAGAATGTGCAGGGATTTTCGAGTAATCCGATGAACTTGATTGACTTGAAAAGGGTACGGAAAAATTAAATCTTGATCAGGGAATTGTCGATCTTTTCCACATCGCCAAACCAACTTCCTCGGGTTGCTAGCCAGAGCTACCAGTGAGGACTCGAAATTTTCCCTAACCAGCTTCAGAAATCAAACAAATCCAGTCATCCCAGTTTTGGCCTTTTACGCAAAGCCAGTCCAGCAACGACGCTCACGCATAACCCGAAAAGTAAAAGAATGGCAAAGAGCAAAACATAAGAGCCCAAAGACCCTCCACTGGAAAGTGTATCGATTCTCAATTGCTCAGCAAGATTATCGGCTGATGCTCCGCTTTGTGCATATTGCGCTTCGCGAAAGGCAAGTAACGAGGATTGGAATTGCTTATTAATCACTTCAGCGTAGAGGGCGTACCAAATGGTGAGCAGACTAGCGTATATCATGGTAAGATTAAGACCTAGCAAGATTCCTTGGCCATAGCGAAGACTATTTTGTTGGCTTTTTCGGAGTTGCCAAATGGCTAGTACAATGCTGCCATAAAAGATAAAAGCGGGCACCTGCCGAGTGTATTGTCCAATATCATGGCGTGTAGTGTTGAACCCTAATGCATGTTCTGTCAATGTCCAAACCACCGAGATTGCGAAGACGATAAGCGCATAACGGACGGCAATATTTTTCATGGTAGTACTTTGTTTTAAGCCATAACAAGATACTCAATTAATCGATTTTCTAAAACATCAACTCGCAAGTTGATAGATAATCCAAGCCGAGCCCCAAGCCATAACGAGCATGTAGGCAAACATGACTATCGGCCATTTCCAAGTTTTTGTTTCTCGCTTTACAATAGCTAAAGTGCTCATACACTGCATCGCAAAAACATAGAAAAGAAGGAGCGACAGTCCGGTGGCAATGGTATAAACAGGGCTGCCATCGCTGCGTTTTGCACTAGCCATTTTTGCTCGAAGTGGTGCATCATCTCGCGCATCTGTGCCCACACTGTAGAGCGTGGCCATAGTACCTACAAACACTTCGCGTGCGGCAAAAGAAGTAACGAGGGCAATACCAATTTTCCAATCGAAGCCAAGAGGCCGAATTGTAGGTTCGATAAAATGCCCAAAGTGTCCCGCAAAAGACGATTCCAGTCGCGCCGTTCCGCGCTCTTGCCGAAGGCTGTCTTTCAACTCCGGATGCGCTTCCATTAACGTCGAATATTTCACAGCAATAGCACGCATTTCGCGCGGTGGACCAAAGCTGGAAAGCGCCCAAAGCGCCAGAGAGATTACCAGGATTATTTTACCTGCATCCCGCACAAAAATCTTTGCTTTTTCCACCATCGTGATTCCCACATTCTTCCAACGCGGCGCACGATATACAGGCAATTCCATCAGGAAAAAAGAACGATCCTTAATCTTGATAAAGAATGAAAGTACCCAACTCACAATCAATGCTCCCACAAAACCAAGAAGGTAAAGCCCCATGAAAACCAGCCCTTGAAGACTAATAAAACCAAGGTAAAACTTTGGTGGTATAACAAGCGCAATGAGAATGGTATAAACCGGAAGGCGTGCCGAGCAACTCATCAAGGGAGTCACCAAAATGGTAATCAACCTTTCCTTTTTATTCTGAATACTCCGCGTAGCCATTATTGCAGGAACTGCACAAGCCATTCCGGATATTAATGGCATCACCGAGCGACCATTTAGGCCCACACTACGCATCAATCTGTCCGTAAGGAAAGAGATACGCGCCATGTATCCGGTGTCTTCCAAAATGGTGATGAAACCGAATAGCAACATGATTTGTGGTACGAAGACTGCAATGCCGGAAAGACCAGCCAGCAAGCCATTCACCACTAAATCTCTAAACCAATTATCCGGCATAATGCCCGCGACAACGCTGCCCAGTTTTGCAAAGCCATTTTCTACCCAATCCATCGGGTATTGAGCCACAGTGAAGATGCATTGAAAGAGCAAAAACAAGACACCAACCAGAATCAGATTCCCCCAAAGCGGATGCAATAAAGTCTTGTCAATGCGCTCCGAGCGAAGTGTCTTTGCCATCGGACTTTCCACCACCACACTTTGCGCCATGATGTTGTTGATGCGTGCATAGCGTTGCACCACTTCTTCGGCCTGAACTTTCCCTTTAGAGAAGCCAACTTCATCCAGCAAAGCGGCAATTCGAATTCGTTGTGCCGCACTTAGGTACGTCAGCTCTGCCCAATTACAGGCAATATGTAAAGCTGCGTAGGGAGTATCAGTAAAAGTGATTTCCTGAAGCTCGGTTATCCACTGCCCTGTGAGTGCATGAATATCTATGAAATCCTTTGTGGTAGCCGTTTTCGGAGAAATATGATCTACCTTTTTGAAACCTTGTTTGGAAGAAATAAACGCATCCGCAATAGTCTTTTTCAGTGCAGGAATACCCTTGTTTTTCCTTGGATTGATGGCCACAACCGGTGCTGCCATTTGGCGTTCCAGCTCAGAAGTGTTCACGGTAATTCCCTTGCGCCGGGCAATGTCCGTCATGGTGATAGCAATTACCACGGGGATTTTTAAATCCATGATTTGCGAGCAGAAAAGCAGATTCCGCTTGAGGTTGCTCGCATCGGCAATTACAACTATTAGGTCAGGCTTGTCGGGGTTATTAGGATTGAGCAAGACTTCATAAGTCACCTGCTCATCCGCACCACGCGGGTAAAGGCTGTAAGTACCTGGAAGGTCAAGCACCTGCACTTTCTGATGTTCGCCATTAGAGAAGTCCAACGAAAAAGTACCAGTCTTTTTATCTACCGTAACGCCGGGAAAATTCCCTACCTTTTGGGAAAGCCCTGTAAGCGCATTAAAGAGCGAACTTTTACCAGAATTGGGATTGCCGACGAGGGCTATTTTATAAGGCTTTTCTACTGGCATTGTACAGTGCGCAAAGGTAAAGCGGTAGGTGCGCGGATATGATTTGCATCAGAATTATTCCCGTTAATGAAAATGACACATCGGCATGAATAGTAGTCGATAAAACGCTACTCGAAGATTAGCTTTACCCCAACCCTAAATTGATTGCGATTATGAGCAACATCCTGAAATCCATAACTGTCCTAGCTTTTAGCGCAATATTCTTTGCCTCCTGCTCTTC
>JBDTKK010000008.1:0-15103 GCA_039935335.1 Chitinophagaceae bacterium | reverse complement strand
TTTGAAGTGCTGATTTCGGCACATTCAAAATAGGTAAAGCTTACCACTCTAATTCAACATTCCGGCAAGTTTCTTTGCATTCAAAAGCCTGATAATATTGGTGTTGATTTCTATCAGGCCTTCATCCTTAAAATCGCTCAGCGTGCGTATTAGCGACTCTTTTGCGGTACCTGCAATTGCGGCAAGATTTTCCCGGCTCATCCGGATACCTCCACCTTCAGTTGAGCCTTCATATTTCTCGGAAATTTGCAAAAGTGCCATGGCTACCTTTTTTCGAAGGGAACTGTAAGCAAGGCTCAAAAGTTGCTTTTCCTTTTCGGCAATATCGCCAGCCAACAGATGAATGAAAGCGTGTAACTCCGCAG
The DNA here is from genome assembly GCA_039935335.1 of Chitinophagaceae bacterium. GTDB lineage: Bacteria > Bacteroidota > Bacteroidia > Chitinophagales > Chitinophagaceae > UBA1952. Next base: position 14,738 of record JBDTKK010000008.1, on the reverse strand, counting down.
GATTTTCGTTCATTATTTCTTCGAAAGCTTCCTTTGGAATGGAGGCGATTTCGGTATCTTCCAAGCAAGCTGCATTCTCATTGTGATTACTCCCTTCCAGCAAGGCTACATACCCGAAATAATCGCCCGGGCCATACAATCCTGTAATCAATTCCTTGCCGTCTTCTGTGAGTTTATAAGTCTTCACTTTGCCCGTCACTACGCGATGCAATCGGTAGGCGTGGTTGCGCTCGCTGAAAATGATTTGCTTCTTTTTGTAGTCGTTTACCTGACTTTCTTTCTCGTAAGCAGCGTAAATGGTTTTAACCATCACCGTGTTGTTTTCAAGTCCGTTTTTCTGATGGAATCTACGAGCTTTTGCAAGCCTCATCTCTATGGCATTCAGCAGTTCTGCACCTTCAAACGGTTTGGTGATGTAGTCGTCAGCACCCAACTCCATGCCCTTTCTGATTTCTGAGCGCTCCGTTTTTGCGGTTAGGAAGATGAACGGAATATCCCGAGTCGTTTCGTGTTTTTGCAGTAGATGAAGTACACCGTAGCCGTCCAGTTCAGGCATCATGATGTCACAGACTATGATGTCCGGAAGATGTTCAATAGCCAATGCTGCGCCCACTTTCCCATTCTCGGCAAGCAGCACATTGTATCGCGCTAGCTCCAAGATCTCACCCATGTTTTCGCGGATGTCGATATTGTCTTCAATCAGTAGTACTGTGTCCATTTTTATTGATTTTCTGAAAGGTCAAATTTTAGTGTGAATGTGCTGCCCTTACCAAGTTCGCTTTCGCATTGAATGCTGCCGTTCATTAACTCTGCATATTTTGCTACGATGTGCAGCCCTAGCCCTGTTCCTTGAATATTGTTGGCATTGGTCGCGCGGAAAAATCGTTGGAAGAGTTGCCTTTTATCTTCTACCGAGATGCCCATTCCTTTATCAGCAATACTGATTTCTAACTGCTTATTGGCCATCGTAGATTTTACAAAGATGACCGACTTTTCAGGAGAAAATTTTATGGCGTTACCAACAAGATTCTGAAGAATCTGCTTGAGAAGATTGGTGTCCAAATTCAGTTTTGCACGGCCATTGTTTTCGTACACAATTTCTTGCCCAAGCTTAGCAATACTGCGCATTTCAACCAACACACTTTCTATAAAAGTATTGAGTTCTATCTCGCAAAAGCGAACTTGGATTTTCCCTTCTTCAATTTTTCCTAGCGATAGAAAATCGTTGAGAATATCTGTGAGCAAATTCACCGAAGAAATGATTCTATCGATGTGCCGGTCACGCTTTGGTTGTTCGTTCGTTTCCTTGTATTGCCCCAGCAAATATGCAGAGGAAAGGACTGTACTTAGCGGTGTTCTAAACTGATGCGAAGCCATTGACACGAAGCGAGATTTCAATTCTCCCAGCTCCTTTTCCTTTTCCAGTGCAGCTTCCAACGATTGAGTTCTTTCTTGCACCTTGCGCTCCAAATCCTCATTCAAACTCCGCAGGGCATCTTCAGATTCCTTGCGTATGGTAATGTCGCTAATGAATGCGATGGCGTAATCATAACCTTCCCGATTGAAAACGCTAAGACTTACTTCCACCGGAAATTCAGTGCCATTTTTCCGTAAGCCTAGTAAGTCCATGCCGACACCCATTGGCCGACTGTGCGGGTTGTGCTCGTGATAGTTTTCCCGGTGCTTTTGATGCGTCTTTGTTGATGATTTTGGAATGAGCATCTCAATCTTCTGCCCAATTAATTCTTTAGGAGAATAGCCAAATTGCTGTAGTGCAAATTGGTTGGCCAACTGAATATCTCCTGCCTTATTGACCATAATGATGCCAATGGCTGCATTATTAAAAAGCGCTTCAAATTGCTCACTGGTAGAAGTTGTGTTGTTGCTCAGCATTTATTTGCTTTAATGTTTTATACTTCTGCTTTCAAAAAATGACCCTTTCGCAAAAAGAGGCTTTGGATTCCTAATTAATCACAAATCTTTTTTGTCAAAAAACCTTGTTGAAAGCCAAAGTGGAACTGCCATCCAAATGAGTAAAACGCAGGCGGAGACTGCTATTCCTAGGGTGGTACCAAAAAAATCTTTGAATATAGCTCCGGTGTAACCCATCAAGGCAGCTACATCCAGATGCAGCAAAATGAGAATCCTACCTAGGTCTATTGGGTTCAGAAAGCTCATGGCAATCATAGGTTTTTCCAAAGGATAATCTGAAAATTGAAAAAGTAAAAACAATACGATGCCATCATAAATAAGCGAGAGGAAAAGCCACAACAAAACAGCTTTGCCTATGCCCTTTGCTTTATCGCGGGTGCGCACTGCGGCCAACAGCGCAATACTTACAAATATGATGGACAACACCACGGCTACAGCCACCAAAACAAACCCTGCCATACTCCTTTCAAAAAGCAACACAGGAATGCCAATACCAATTAAGACAGCGAGGGCCAAAGCTCCTGCAAGCCCTGCAAAAATGCTCAACCAAATACGTTTTCTACGCAAAGGCTGACTCACTAAAAGTTCTATAAACTCGGAACTGTTGTAATAATAAATCGTGGAGAAAACGAGGCATATCATGGGCACAATAATGAGCACCACATTAAGGAGGCTAAGCAGGCCTTTTGCCGCAGTGTCTTCGAGGAGGAAAACGGTAAACGAAACGACCAGCAAGAGCAACGAATAAAGCATCACTACTCGGTTGCGCAGGATATCCCACAAGACGTATTTGATTATCTTTTTCATGCTTGTACTGTTGTCTGCATTATCGCAGCAATGGCTTTCTGGAGGCGGCTTTCGCCGGTTTCTTCTTTCAGTTGTTCAATGGATTGATGCAGTTGTAATTTACCATCTTGCATAAAGGCAACCTCCGTCACTAAATCGTCCAAATCGCTAAGGACATGTGAGGTGATGAGGATGAGTTTGCCCTTGCCTTTTTCTTCCAAAATTTTGTCTCGCAATTGTTCTGCTGAGACTGGATCTAAGCCGGCAGTTGGTTCATCCAAAATCAACATTTCGGGCTGAAATAAAAAGGCCAATGCGGCGCTTAATTTTTGTCTTGTCCCACCCGAAAGTGTGCCTGTTCTTTTTTGGTAAAGTGGCCGAAGATTAAAGGCATCAATCAGGCTTTCGTCCAGCTTGCTGGCACTTCTAATATCTTTCATCATAGCAATAACCTGCCCAATAGTCGCGGCTTCAGGATAGCGCCCAATCTGAGGCATATAGCCAATCTTGTCGCGGTAAGCCCATTCTCCAATAATAGATTTTCCAGCAAAAGTCATCCCACCACTTTCTGGAACAACCATTCCAAGGATAGACTTGATAAGCGTCGTCTTTCCGCATCCGTTTGGGCCAATTAATGCCACACATTCCCCCGCATTCATCTGCATACTCACCTTGTCGAGTACCTGCAGCTTACCAAAGCGTTTTGATATTTCCTTGAGTTCTACCATTGATTCTTTTGCTTTGCTAAATATTTTTCTTGTTGGCTACTTCCTTTGCCCACTCTCGTTCGCCTTTTGTGTTTCGTTTCATCATCGGATGCTCGTCCTTCAAACCTTCAGGAATCACGCTGGGCAATACTTTTTCGGTTTTGTCTAATAACGTCACCATAAAACTCCGGAACAACATCATGGCTGCCGGCATCGTTTCGGTGACGGTAGAGAACAGAGAAACCGGATGATAAGGCACATCGCCAATACCATCTCTTTTGAGGTCATAACCTTCGTATTTGTCCCAATAATTGTTGTTGAAATAGTTCAGAGAGGCAGAGCTATTAGTTGCCACGTCGAAGGTATTTGCAATAAAGTCGTTGTGGATAAGCGTATCGTTTTCGCAACTGCCTTGGATACGCAGTGCATAACCATTTCCTTCAAAAAGGTTGTGTAACATCATGATGTTGGAACCGCCCTCCATGTGGATACCAATGGTATTTCCTATGAAATGATTACCTGAGATGTAGCTGTTATTGATTTCTTTCAAAAGCAGTCCATAAGCCGATTCACCCCAATTATCTTCAAAGAAATTATTGAACATGCGGATGCCGTGAGTGAACATTACCGCCACGCCTGCACCATTCTTTGAGAACACATTGCAGATGTAGGAATCATCGTGCGAAAACATAAAATGCAGCCCGTAACGTACGTTATGTTCACTTACGTTTCGCCAAATGATGCTGGAGGTAACGAATTCGAAATAGATGCCGTCGCGATGCCCAGAGATGTGATTGGCAATGATGCGCATATCAATAGACTTCCAGCAATGAATACCATTGCCGCTGCTCTGTTCGTCTTTGCCGTAGGCTGTGATTTTGTTGCCTTCAATGGTGCAGCTACCACAATTGAGACTGTAAATACCAAAGTTGTTGTTGTCCAGAATATTATTCCGAACCTGTACCATAAACACTTGATAGAGTTTGATGCCCGCCAATTCTTCCAAGCTGCTGCGGCCACTGTTTATCACCTTAAAACCTTCCACAATTACACTGTCAGCCTTTACAGTAAGGACTTCCACTTTATGGTCGCCATCAAGTGTAGGGTAGCCTTCGCCAAGGAAAACAATGCGCTTCGAAATGGTCAGATTCCCTTCGTGATAATGGCCGGGCATTACACGAACTGTGTCGCCAGCATTGGCCATTTCTAAACCCTGCTTAATACTTTGAAAGCCTTTGCCAGCCTTAATTGTAGCCGCTTTCCCGGAAATATTTCCCAAAAGCAGTAAGCAAAAAAGCAGAGCAAACCGCCGCCAATAGTTGCACTTCATCATAATCCTAATTCTCCCGGAAGGATAGACAAACCTCCCAATTTTTCCGCAGCTTCATTCCTACTTTTTTCATCCGCAAAAGCCGCAACATTCCCGTTCATGGGCGATTTCAGATTTTCAGCTTTTAAAAGAAATGCAGCGTGAACGTTTAGCAATTCATGGCTGCCGTCGAAACGGACTATGTAAATGTTCTTGATTTGCTCGCGCGGTACTCTGTTTTCATCTAGAAAGCCAGCAAGACAATGAGTGTCATCAAACTTCCAAACCTTGCCTTTCTTGGTCAGGATTTCTGCACCAAATCGGGCATCTGCAATGGTCATTTTGCAATAGTCGCACTGGTCTCTATTTAGTTTTAGAGGCTCTGGGCCGCTATTACAAGAGCTAAACATGGCCAATGCTACCACAGATGTCAATGAACTTACCAAAGCCCGCCTTTTGCGCAGCAGAAAAAAGATACACACCACCATAATTAAACCTGCTGCAGCCATCAGCCACCCCCCAATATCGGGTACGGAAAATGCGCCGAAATTCAACAATTGTTTATAGCCAAAAAGTGGTGGTTGGTAGCTCATACCGGGTACCTGAATGGGCGCATCAGTATTAAGATTATGCCCGTAATTGTATTCCCATTTCCAAAAATCAGCCATAGCGACGATTGCAAAGGCTATATACATTCCGGTAAGAGTATAGAGCAATTTTCGTTTGCCAATGAGAGCAACCAGTAGAGTGAATGCCGCAAAAAAGCCAAGGATATAGGGTAGGATTATGAATTCCGGGAAGTCATCCACTTTTAAAGGTTTCATGCCAATGTAATGGTTTAACCCATTCACGATGGCCACATCCCCGCCCAGCTTACTGGCAAAGATTTTCAAGATCAGTCCTTCTGGATATTGCGGTGCGGCGAGCTCTATACGCCATACTGGGAGCACGATTGCTGCAACAAGTGCGACGGCACCTAATGCTAAGGCAATACGCATCCAGTTAGGGATTTTATTCCCCGGAATGTGGTTAGTCATTTTCTGTTTTTTAAAAAAACAAAAAGGGCAGAAGCAATACCATTGTTGCCGTCTGCCCCTTCTGAATGTATGAAGCGACGACCTACCTAGCCAAGGCTACCTTGACCGTATCTTTCTGGTTAGTTCCAAATTTCAAAGGTACATTGCTGCCTGCTGGTGATACACGGATGTACCCCTGCATTTCCTGATGCAATGCGCTACAGAAGTCAGTGCAATAAAAAGGAAAAATGCCTACACGATCGGGAATCCATTTTAAGGTGGAAGTCTCGCCCGGCATAATGAGTAATTCAGCGGAATTAGCTCCCTTTACGGCGAAGCCATGTGGTACGTCCCAGTCTTGCTCCAGATTGGTAATATGGAAATACACCTCATCGCCCATTTTTACCCCTTCAATATTATCCGGCACAAAGTGCGAGCGAATTGCAGTCGCATAGATATGCACTTGATTCCCCTGCCGAATCACCTTAGCTTCCTTCTCACCCATGGCTTTGTAGGGGTTGTGGTTATCTTCTAACCTGAAGAATTTCACCGAATTACCCTTTATTTTATCCGCGACAATAGACTGCGCATAGTGTGGCTCTCCAATAGTTGGATAGTCTAGCAAAAGCTTCATTTTATCTCCGCTGATGTCAAACAACTGAGCACTTTGGGCAAGTTCCGGTCCTGTGGGTAAGTACCGATCTTTCGTGATTTTGTTGTAGGCAATCATATACTTACCATAAGGCTTCCTAGAGTCGCCACCAGGAATATGGAGGTGACCAATAGAATAATAAGTAGGCACTCGATCCAGAATCTTCAAATCAGACAAGCGCCATTTCACAATTTCAGAACTCACGAAGAAGGAAGTGTAAGCATTGCCTTTGTCGTCAAACTCTGTATGCAAAGGGCCAAGGCCGGGCTTCTTAACCTCGCCATGCAAGGCAGCTTCGTATTTGATAACAGGAATGCCCTGATAATCACCATCAAAGTTCTTAGTTTTAATGGCTTCCTGAATTTTTGCAAAGGAAAATACCGGTACCAATGCAGCCAGCTTTCCGCTACCAACGATGTATTCGCCACTTGGGCTTACGTCGCAACCGTGTGGGCTCTTAGGGCAAGGTACAAGATACACCAAGCCAGGATAATCTTTGTAATCCAGTACCGTCACTTGGTTTTCCATTTCAGACTTTGCAGACTGAGTGGCTTCATCCCAAGTGTTGTGTGCGTATTTCACCGTTTGCTTACGGCCTTTACCTTCCTTTATTAATTGCTCGGCCATCTTCCAGTTGAGTGCCATGATAAAGTCCTTGTCCTTCTCGGAAGCATTGACTTCTAGCAAGGTATGTGCTTGCTCAGTGTTGTAGCATGAGAAGAAAAACCAACCATCGCTTGGTCCCTTACCAGAGTGGGAAAGATCAAAATCTACACCTGGAAGCAGTACCTGAAAGGCGATTTTCATGTTGCCGCTTTGCGGGTTGACGCTAAGGAAGGAAACGGTGCCTTTAAAATTCTGTTTGTAGGTGCTAATCGGCACATCGCCGTTCTCATTATCCATTGGCACGGAGAACCGTGTACCAGCGACAACGTACTCGGAATTGGGCGTAGTAAACGCAGACGAGTGGTTGCCCGCACTGTTTGGAATTTCAATAATTTCCGTAGTTCGGAAGGTCTTCAGGTCGATGCGGGCGATGCGCGGCGTGTTATTGCCATTGGCAAAGAGCCAGCGACCATCTACTTCACCATTGGTCTGGGAAAGTTCGGGGTGATGCAAATCATCCCAAGGCACGAAGCCGTGAGAGGTATTGAGCATGGGTTTTGTTTCCTCGCTATATCCCCAGCCCTTTTCAGGATCTACAGAGAATACAGGAATTACGCGGAGTAAGCGGCATGACGGGATACCGTACACAGCTACTTGGCCACTGAAGCCACCCGAAACGAAGTTATACAGTTCATCGTATTTGCCAGGAGCGACATATACTCTTGAGGCGGCATCAGATGCTGCCGCATTACCTGCGGTTTTGGGTTTGCACCCAGCGAGACCTGCGGCTAGGCTCAAGCCAGCCAGCAAAGTCACTGTGATTTTTGTGTGAGGAAGCATTATTGGAAACCTAGTTTTGGTTTAAATTTTTTAAGGAAATCTCCGGCGATTTCTAAATGATTCTATTTTACGCCGTCATTCTTACGCATGAACTCCAGAATGTTGCGAGCATTATCGTCGGTAAGATTTTGGTTGGGCATGCGCACTAGGCATATCTCCAACATGGCCTGTGCTTTAGGATCTTTATCCAGCATCTCGTCTGTGTTGGTCACAAAGTTCATAATCCACTCGGGCTTATGGCGTGTAGTAACACCTTTCCAACCTGGGCCTACTAGTTTTTCGTCGGTCAGTTTGTGGCAAGAGGAGCATTTTACTTCATACTCTTTTTCTCCAGCGGTTGCTTCAGTAGCATTTAATGGGCCGAGATCCACATGGGTGAATTTCCCCGTTCCACGCTCAGGATCTGATGCAGGGTTTTCAGGAGCTTTATTAGCATCAGCGGAAGATGTTTGCTCCGAGGCTGTTTGCTCAGGAGTTTTTTCGTTGCCACCGCACGCGGCAAGTGCTACAATCGCAAATGCGGAGAAGGCGAGAATTAGTTTTTTCATAACTGCAAATTTTCGGTTTGGTTACTACAAAAGAACTGATGAAAAGTTACAGTTCTTATGACTTTGGTCATAGGAAAAAATGAGCGTACATTGCTATTTTGCTTTTTGTTTTTAGTAAAAATTTGTTTAGAAAATGCTCATCGATCCTCAAGTACTAAAAGATGCTGGTGCCGTTTCCAGAAAACACGAAAAAGGTCAGCGCATATTCATGGAAGGTAGTGAATCTTTCTACTATTATCAGATATTGAGTGGCGAAGTAAATATCGTGAGTGCAAATGATGAAGGTACTGAATTTATTCAGGGTAAATTTTCTGATGGGCAATGTTTTGGCTTGGCTGCTGTAATGCTTGGAGAGCCCTTTCCTTCAAGTGCTGTGGCCATTACTGATACTGTTGTCATTCAGCTTCTTCGCGCTTCTTTTCTGGAACTTCTAAAGAAGAATACGGATATAATCAATGAGGTTTGTTTGCTGCTAGCCCGCAAGCTTTATAAGAATGCTTTAATTGGCAGAGGGATTGCTATTGATGGACCTGAAAAGCGAATCCTGACGCTTTTAGAGGTATTAAAGAGGGAAAAGGAGCATCTTTATACTGGGAAATTTAAACTGCCTTTTTCGCGACAGGAAGTAGCGGGTATGATTGGATTGCGGGTGGAGACGGTGATACGTGCTATTAAGAAACTGGAACAAAAAGGTTGTCTGGAAATCATTAGAGGGAAAGTCTATTATTAATTATTGATTATTAATTATTAACTATTCGCTGTTAATTGATACATTCGCAGGGTCGTTTTTTACAAGAATTTAAAAAAGGAATCGTTTTATTTGATGGAACAAAAGTTTTTTAGTCGTTGGGTTCGGATTTGTCTTTTTAATCTTCTGATGGTGGCAAGTTTAGGTACCTCCATGAGGTATAAAATTGCTTTCGCGCTTCCTTGGTTGCCACAGAAAAATGTAGAGAACGCCCATTCCCATTTTGCCTTCGCCGGCTGGCTAACACTAATTTTGATGGTGCTCATGGTGCGATACCTTGGACGGCAAGATAATGAATTCAAAATTTCATACAAAAAATATAATTGGCTCTTAACAGCCAATCTGCTGACCGCTTGGGGGATGTTGCTTTCCTTCCCGGTATTTGGATATAACATTGTTTCCATTGTCACTTCGACCCTATCTGTTTTTGCATCCTACGCGTTTGCAATTGCTTATTGGAGAGATTTGAACAAGCTGAAAACTAAGGGCATTACGCACAATTGGTTCAAAATGGGCTTGGTCTGGAACGTATTATCCTCCGTCGGACCTTTTTATCTTGCCTTTATGTTGTTCACGGGCACTTTAGACGAACATTGGTACTTGGCAGCCATTTACTTCTTTCTTCATTTCCAGTACAATGGTTGGTTTTTCTTTGCCTGTGCAGGCTTATTATTTAGTATTAATCGAGAAAAATCCGGGTTTGTACATTATGTTTTTTACTTATTCGCGTTCTCCTGTTTACCTGCTTATTTGCTCTCAGTGCTTTGGGCTAAGCTTCCTACGGGGGCGTACGGACTGGTAACTTTCGCAGTGATATTACAGTTGGTTGGATGGATTATTTTATTATGGTTGGCTTTTAAGGGAAAGATTCTTAGTTTAAAAGATTTAAAAGCTACCGAAAAGATTTTGTTTATGATAGCAGCATTGGCAGGTACCGTAAAGTTCCTTCTGCAAGCAGGCTCTTTGCATCCCGGACTGGCAAAAATCGCCTATGGTTTCCGCCCTATTGTAATTGCTTATTTACATCTTATTTTTCTTGGAATGCTCACTATGTATATTTTAGCCTATTTAAAACACACGGGACTAATCCACTCGGGCAGTTGGCGCAGGCGTGGAATCAGTATATTTGTTGGCGGTATTGTGTTTCAAGAAGTACTCCTGCTGATACAAGGTCTTCTATCCATTTTCTATTTCCGTACTCCTTACATTAACGAACTCTTATTATTATCGGCTGCGATAATGCTTGGTGGGATAGGTTTGTTGAATGCGGGGATGTGGAAGCGGGGCGACACGACCTACTAAGGGTTGATTTTATAAAGGCAGAATCTTATTTTTGTCGGAATCGTTTAGGTACTGTTTAATTTTATTTAAAAGGCTTGCAATCTTCTTGCAAGCCTTTCTCTTTTATATCAATAGATGCTCACTCCTTCACAAAAATATTGCTCTGAACTTCTTCATTGGCAACATTCCTAATGATATAAATTCCTTTGGAAAGCCCAGAAATATTGATGCTAATCTTCGAGCCATTTTGAAACATAGGCAGTGTAATAGACTTTCCTAGAACATCATAAATACGAATATCGCAGTTATAATTTAGGGGTAATTCTACATAAAGCAATTCTTTAGCTGGGTTGGGAAACACTTTTAGCTTTTGGGCTTTTGGTGTATTGAAAACCGCAGTAGGCGTATGCCGGAAGGCATTCCAATAATAAACAATTGCGGAGTCTGCAGTTGCAAGAATACCTGTAAAATCCTCGTTGGGACAGCCCCCAGCATGTTCTGAAGCTACAAGGGCAAAAGCAATTTTCTTTGATTCGCCGGGGAGGAATTGGTAATCTTTTGAAGAAATGATAGTAGCTAAATCACCAGGCATATTGTGGTAAACACATGATCCAGTTAATCCATCTGCTCCATAAAAAAATGAATCCGGCGCGGGCGTACCATCGGGAAATTTTTGACGCATAACATTACTGATAGATACACCTGAAAAGGCTTGTCTGTTTGGTGAACCGTTTATACTTTCAAAAATACATCCTGGCCTTGAATAGCTATTGTATGCATCTCCAGGAGTTTCAAGCAATAATAGACCTGCCATTGGAGGGTTTACACCATAGTCACCTGGGTTTCCGTTTCCATCCACGGCTTTTCCGTTGTAAAACACACCCATTCGCCGCGCGGTATCATAGCCAAAGAAGTCATCAAAAGCGAAACCAATATCATAATCTCCAAAAATCCCCATTCTAAAGCTGTCATAGGTAGAAGTGGAGTGGTTCGTTACATTGTATTCATAGAAAACCACGTTGTTTATCAGGGAATTATTCTCATAGGCATAAGCTATGGATTTCACATCTACACCCAGGTGAAATGTATATGTCTGACTATTGTAGATTATATAATCATTGAACACCCTCCAAAGCATTTGACTCCCTTTCATTTTGGGGTAGTCGCCATTCATTGGGTTGTAAAGTCCATCCCCATTTACATCCACAAACGGAGCCATATCTGTAACTATATTTAGATGTAGGCCATTTGCGTCTTGTACATATGGATTTCCAATTGCGGGCCAGTCCAAAATGCTTTTTGGTATTTTGCTGAGATCAGGTTGTGTACTTTTTAAAAAACTATCAATAGCGCTACTATTTATTTTCCAAATCTTCGCCCATTGTGCGGAGTGAGCATATTGATACCCTAAGGAAGTATCGGTGTTATCGTAAGGGCCTGGCCAATAATCATTTCCTATTGTGCGGTATAATTGTGCAGACTCTCTGAGCTGTGAACTGCTATTAAATCCGCTCAGCCAGAGGGAAGAGGCATATCCGATATTTTTGCCACTGCCTTTAGGGAATTCACAGGCTGCTGTTGTATCAACAGGATTCCACCACATATCACCCTGCATCAAGGTTCTGGCCCGGATGTTGGCAATGTCAATGTCTTCTCCGCCGGTAAAAGCAGGATAGCTTTGGGCGAATGCATTTTGGCTTGCGAAGGCTATTAGGCTTACTGCAAGGAATGTAGGTATCTTCATTTGGGCAATTGTTTTGAGGTTAATGAAAGTGTTAAGGTAATCCTTTTATTTAGCAGGTAAATTAGAATCCAAAAATAATCGGTAAAACATCTATAACATGCGGCGAATGAGGATTTCATATTATCAAGTCAGGGTTTGAGTTTTATGAAGCCTTTCTTCTTCCCAAACGACAATTGCCCAATATTCATTTATTGCAAAAAAAATCCCAGCCACTTATGCGACTGGGATTCACGAAACTTTTAAAAGCTCTGTATTATTCTAGTGGCAACAATAACTTGATTTCCACACGGCGATTCTTCGCACGGTTTTCAGGTGTATCATTCTGCTTCACAGGGTTATCCATACCATTCCCACTAATTATGATTCGCCTAGCGTCAATTTTCTTGTTATTTTGCAGGTAGTTGCTAGCATTCTTTGAGCGCTCATATGATAGTAGGAGGTTGTTTTTGTAATTGCCAATATCATCGGTATAACCACTGAGATATACAATTACTTTTGGATTATTTCCCAGTAATTTTGCAACATAATTCAAGGTGGTGATAGAACTATCCTTTAAATCGGTTTTTGCTAAGTCAAAATAAAGTACGTCTGTCTCCAGTACGATATGGGGTGCCATCAGCAAACCTGTTTCTGTGCGAAGGGTAGTATCCACAGGGGTATCAAAGCGCTTCTCTACAGGGCAGCCATTGCGTAGCTCTCCGTAAACATCCGGACAAGCATCGTCCTTGTCTGCTACACCATCATTGTCGCGGTCGGGGCAACCATTAGTATATTCAGGTCCTTTCTCGTATTTGCAAGCATCTAGGTCATCTACAATACCGTCACCATCGGTATCAGGACAGCCATTGAAGCGAGCTTCGCCATATTCAAATTTGCAGCGATCTTGAGCATCAGGTACGCCATCACCATCCACGTCGCGTTTTTCTCCAAAAAAGATTCGAAAGCCAGCAGAAATTCCGTAAGCCGTATAATCAGATTTCTTAATCCCACCAGTTAAGGAATTGTAATTCACGACATAAGCACTGTTTTCAGAAATTACTTTATTGGTTGGTGTATAGCCTTCATTATTTTTGTTTGTCCAAGTTTGGTACATCGCATAGCCACTCAACTGAAAGGTGACATTGTAGGATAGGGCGTAGCTTAAACCTAATTGTGCAATTGCGCCAGCAGAAAATTCTGTATAAGATTTTGTGCCATTTCGTTGGCTTTCAGCAATGCCTTTATATAAGCCTACGTTGAAAAGTGGTCCTTGGTCACGCATGGAATCAACCCAGCGATCTGCTTTAAGGCCATCGTGTTGTGCCCGGTAAGCAGCCTCTGAAAGCACAAAATCGTTATTTTGATTGGGCGTGCCTGTTTCAAATCCAGAAATAATTGACTTCTTGTCTGGAGATAACTTGTAAACGGCTTCATAGCTAAAAGATCCTGAAGCCTGGTTGGTAGTCGTCTGGTTGGATATGCCAAAGATGCCCCCAATGCCAGCGGTAATGCCAAAGGCGGAAGGGTGGGAGGGTTTACCAAATTGATGCTTAAACTGCAACATAATGGGGATGTTGAAGTTGGTAATAGTCACATTTTCTTTCCACGGGCCATTAGTGTGTATAATTTGCCGGAATACAGAATCATTAGATGAATTTTTGTAGTCCGCATACATCGAATCCACAGTCATGGTACCGGTGTGTTGGAGGTACATGGCACCTATGGACACACCGAGATTTCTTCTTTTATTGAAAAAGTAGCCCAGATTAATATCGCCACCGTTGGTTTTCCCATCTGTAAACACTGGATTTACAAAGTAGGATGTTGGTAAACTACTTGCATAAGCTTGGCTCAAATCTATCATGGAGATAGTTTGGTTTAGAGCACCAAACCTATAGTTCACATCCACATACCAGCGAGGCAATACAGCATCATTACTTTTCAGTTTGTGCATTGCTTGGCCAATCATAAAGGCTGCTTCTGGGGAGCCAGGAGGTTTTGCTGCGGTGTCTTTACTTTCCTGAGCAAAGCCAGAAATTGAAAGCAGCATTAGGACTGTTGTTATAGCATTGATTTTCATAGCGAGTATTGTTTAAGGCGAATGATGGGTTTATTTTTTGATGAATCGGGTAGTGGCAATGCGTTCTCCATTTTGGGAGCAAACGACAACGTAATAGCCTGGTAGTAAGTGTTCAGCGGAAATTACAGTTTTCGCTGTGCTGCTGTTGGTAGTCTGCAAACGACGACCTGTAAGGTCAAATATTTCTATAGTCAGTGTAGTTATCGGCGTATTTGGTATTTCTACTGTAAATACGTCTTCGACAGGGTTTGGATAGACTTTTACTGGAACACCGGCGAATGTTTTCACAGGACTAACCGCAAGGGCGTTAGGCGCATTGTAATATGCTTTTCGAACACAACCATCGGAGAAGGTTGCCATCACCCAATAATAGTTGTTGGTCGGGTCAAAATTGGAACCAGAACCTACAAAGAAGTTTTGAGTCGTTGCTCCTGTTATAATTGTTGAATCTAAACTAGCTCGCTTATCAAATCCCCATTGGTATTTCGTGACATTTGGAGCTTGGCAAAT
>JBDTKK010000007.1:0-6226 GCA_039935335.1 Chitinophagaceae bacterium | reverse complement strand
CCGGATTTGATACCATTCGGATAAATGTCCGTTGCGATGGCTCCCAACTTTGGTTGCCCAATACCTTTACCCCCAATGCTGATGGCGAGAACGATTTCTTTTATCCTCACGGAAAAGGCATTTCAGAAATTAAGCGTTTCCGAATTTATGACCGTTGGGGAGAACTGATTTTCGACAGGACGAACATGCCGCTCAACGATAAAAACGCCGGCTGGAATGGAACTTACAAAAACCAACAGTTGAAGCCAGATGTATTTGTTTGGGTCTTGAACGCCGTTTGTAGTAATGGCACGCCATTGGAAGTGAAGGGCAATATTTCGCTGATTCGATAAAATGTTTTTATATAAAATATACAAGGGACTATAGAAATTTCGCCACCCGAAACCGTGTAGTATGAAACGAATTTTAACCAGTATCCTGCTCTCCTTCCTTGCTTTTGCAGGGAAAGCACAGGATATCCATTTTTCCCAGTTTTACGAGAATGCTATTCTTCGCAACCCCGCACTCACCGGCATTTTCAGTGGAGATTATAAAGTGGGTGTCAACTATCGCACGCAATGGGGGAATATTAGTAATCCCTTTCAGACGACTATTGTCTCAGCAGAAAGCCGGATTTTGGTAAATAGAGAACAAGCCGATTATCTATCCTATGGTCTTTGTGTGTCTTATGACCATGCAGGAGATATCAATTTTAATAGCCTCACCGTCACGCCGGCAGTTAACTACAATAAAAGCCTCAACGATGCGCATGCCAGTTATCTTTCCGCAGGCTTTGCTGTAGGTTATATACAACGCTCGGTGGACCCTAGCAAAATGACCCTTGACAATCAATATCTCTATGGGTTTTATGACCCGAATGCACCAACAGGAGAGAAATTGACCTTCCAAAATATTCATCATTTTGACGTGTCCGCTGGGCTAAGCTTCAATAGCACTTTTGGGGAAAATTCAGAAGTTGCCTACTATATCGGTGCGGCAGCTTGGCACATTACTCGCCCACGAGAATCCTTTAATGGTAATGAAAACTTCATCAGACTTAATCCAAAGTTTACTGGGAATATTGGAATCAGAATAAGGTTAAGTCCGGAATTTGGCTTTTCGCTTTTAGGAAATTATGCCAATCAAAACCCTTCCGAAGAAACGATTTTTGGCGGTTTGTTAAGTTGGCGAACTACCGTGGCCAATGCACCAAAGCCATTTATGTTTTCTTTTGGATGTTTCGCACGCTTGCAAGATGCTATCATCCCCACAATCAAAATAGACTATGGGCTTTATGCCTTTACGATGAGTTACGACGTTACAACTTCGTCCTTAAAACCATCTTTGAATTCCAACGGCGGTTACGAATTTTCGGTGTATATCCGTGGGAAATTGCCTAAAAAGGATAACAATCTGGACAAGGTTCGTTGCCCTCAATTTGAGCAGAATACCAATTCCGGTTTTTATATGGAGGACTAGCAATTGCGCGATTCGGCGTGGTTTCAAAAATGCAAAGTACCTGCGTGTAGTCTAATACTCGGCTCACATTTTCCTTAAAACTCAATGGCAATTGCATTTTTCAATGCGCCCTAATCAATTTATCCTGCTAAAGTACGGCCTCATCTATTCCCCCCCAAGCAGGCTGGGCACAGGCTTGCGCATCATGCTTGCGGGAGCGTTGCCCTACCTGCCGGAGCGCTATCGATAATTAGTTCGTTCGTCTTTATATCAGAAATAGTTGGCAATTAGGCTTTTGGAGCCTACTTGCGGGAGCGGCGCATTTCCCAAACTGTTATGACTCATTATAGGCTACGGCAAACGCGCCATCGAAAAAAGCTTTTCGTGTTCCGCATTTTGAGTACATTTGATTTGGAAAAGGCGTGCCGCTGCTTACGGGCGCAGTCTTTGCATTTTTGCGCGAAGTGGGCTAATGAGCACAATTCCTTTTTCAGCTTTAATCCAAAGTAACACCATTTAATTTTCAAAAACCATGAAGTATATAGTTGCGTTTCTTACAATTTTAGTATTACTAAGTTCTTGTTCAAAAACACCAAAAACTGCTGGAACTACAGGAACCAATAAGGTTCTTATGCTCAAGGTAAACTACCTCAGCAATAAATTTGACGGCGGTAAGGAATTAAGTTTTAATCAACCGGACACAACTTTTTACGCAAATGTTCAATTTATAGCAACAAGTGACTTTGGAAATATCGTAGCAAGATATAGTGAGTTAAATGAACTGCTATTTGAGGGTTCAATCAGTAAGGTTGGTAGAGGGCAAATAAATTTCCCCAAAGACATACTTCCTCCAAACCAATTTCAAATATCGCTAACGAAAGATATCGTGTATCCCAAGTACGGATTCGATCAAATATATCCTTTAGATAACCATATAGAAGATTTCACAAAAGTCTGGATGGCGGTTCAAAATCTTGTAAAGGTGCGGGAATATTTAGCGTCAAACCCTGCATCAAGCGTAAAGATATTCCTTTATTCGCCTAGTGAAGTGGCTGGGAATCTAGCGGACTGTGATTGGATTTTATTTTTAAAAAACTAGGGGAAGTTCTAAACGAACAGTCGAATCTCATCTAAACACTTCCGAAAATTACCAACAAAAAACTACTTTCCCTCATTCTTCTTCGAAATAAAAGAGGCCAGCAAATAGCCGACCTCTTTTAAATTTTGCTTAATGCAAAGCGCTACGCATCTATTCCTTACTCAACCACCAAGCGAATGGTTTGCTGTCCTAGCTCTTGCTGTTTGATTGAAAGCAGATACATGCCTGGGAGCACAGTAGCCGGAAGCAATATTTGCTTTTGATTACTGCCCGATTGAAAATCTTCTTGGTAAATTCGACGACCGACAATATCTGTAATCACAAGATTATAAGTTTTGTTAGACTTAAAATTGCCATTCAAAGAGAAGCTACCTTTATTGGGATTAGGAACGATTCCAAGTTCAAGATCTGCGGGCGAAATACCGGCAACGCCTTCATGCAATACGGTCATTCCGATTTTATTGCTCTTTGCAGTATCCGGCAATACGCAGGGTGCGGAAGATTGAATCTTTGCCCATATAGTATCCTTATCCAAAAAGGCAACCCCAGCCTTTGCGGTATAGGTCAAGCCATTAGCGCCTGCAATTGGAGAATTGTTTTTCCACCATTGTATTGTAGGATTTGTACCGCCGTTAATTATGCTCAAGGTAAACACTGCACTATCGAGGTACCATACAATACCACTTGGGGTAACAGAAACTGTGGCCGTTGGCATAACGGTATTTGTACAATATTCATAAGCTCCTAAATCCACATTATTCCCCATTATCCGGTCTGCACCCCGAAGATCGGTTTTGATGGCGGACAGGTTAGGTGTACTTGTAGCGCTATAGAAAGTACTGTCTCCCGCATCAATGGCAGGACTACCAGTGATTAAGCGATAATTACTGGTGGTAGTATCTACAAAAATAGATGCAGAAACAGAAACACCCGTCGTGCTCACACTTCCATCTTTGAAAAAGAGAGGACCAGTGCCATCATTCACGATTACGCTGCGGACATTCAAAATCAAGGCTGGATTGATATCTACATCATCAGGGTAATTACCAAAAATAATAGAGTTCCGAAGCTGCGTAGTAGAACCTTGGTCATAGCCACCACCTCCGGTCAAAGCTGTATTATTAACTACAGTAACATTTGTCGCAATAAGAGTAGCAGTAGTACCACTATTATCATGACTGCCAAGACCACCACCGTTTCTTGCAGCTTGATTCCTGCTAAAAAGGACATTGGTAAGAATAGCTGTAGAATTTCTTTCTAAGCCAAAACCTCCATAATCATTACCGGCTTGGTTGTTGGAGAATTGGGTGTTGGTGATTTGAGGATTGCAGGTATTGTAATTATACATCCCGCCACCATTATTTCCCGCTACATTATAGGAAAACTGAACATAGTCTAAAATCGAATTACTCTTCCAACTGTACAATCCTCCGCCATCATCAGTGCTAGAATTTCGGTAGAAAAGCACATTAATCAAAGATCCGCTACTGCCGTTATCAAAGTCAACCCCGCCACCACTACCGTCGGCAGCATTATAAATAAAAGTACAAAGATTAAAGCTGGAGCTACTAGAATCATTATATACTCCGCCACCTGAGCCGCTAGTCCAGTTAGCCTCAAACACAACACTGTTAAAAGCGGCATTACCGTGTTCTATATTATTTGCAGCTCCACCGCCTTCGTCATCAGTCACGGAAGTATTCTGCAAAAAGTGAGAAAAAGAAACTTGAGCCGTGCCGCCGTTGTTTTTCAAGCCTCCGCCATTAGCATTATTTGCATGGTTTTTTAGAAAAACGGCCTGCTGAATCTGAAGATTTCCATGGTAATTGTACATACCTCCGCCGCCGCCTTCGGTAGCATCAAAGCTTACAGCGGTATTATTCGCGATGATGACGTTGCTGTACCTTCCGAAAGTAGAATCATTGTACACACCTCCTCCATAATGCCGACCAATTGAGCGGGTGCCAACCATAAGTGGTGTAGTTCCATTAGCATTTCCGTAGGCAACCGTAAATCCATCAAAAAGAAAAGGAGCAAGACCGCTGGCAATAACCACGTGATAAGCATTATCGGTAGAGTCTGCAACATTGCCTAGGTTTCCACTAAGGGTGGTAAGGTTGGTGACATGCAGGGAGGTGGAATCATTTTTCCGAGCTGCATAATTGGCTTCTGTACCTGCAAATCCTCCAAAGAGAAATGTGCCGTTTTTGAGCATGAACGCTTTGTCGCGATTATCGGTGCTTACTCCGTCTGCGGCGACAGTAGGATAGTAAATGCCCTTGGCCACGAAGATGGAATCTCCAGCCGAAGCCGCGCTAATAGCGGGCTGTAGGGTTGTGTATGCATTTGCCCAGGATGCTCCTGAGGCTGTGCCTGTAGCTGCAAGGTTGACAAACCAAGTCTTGGCTGTGGCAGAATTAGCAGCTAAAACCGCGAAGGAAGCTGCAATAAAAAAGTACCCTTTCATGTCATAGTTTTTATGGTTGGCGTGAAGATAACGCTAAAGTTTTAGTTTTGCAAGTACCTAGCGCATAAGATTCGTGATTGGCGGTGTGGGCGGTTTTGGCTGCGGTTTTCGTCCTCTGAATACGGTGTTGCGAAGGCCGTTTCCGTCCGAGCTTTTCAAATTGTCTGGATAAAGGATTGCTTCAGTTATCCTCCAACAAGCAGGTACGCGGGCTTACACGTCATGCTTGTGGGAGAACAAAGGAATCTGTATTTTTGTAGGATTGATTGATTAAGGTGGATTGAAAAATGTAATTGCATTTGAGTTTTGAAAAAGATGAAAGTCCTATGCCAGACCACCCACAAGCAGGCTCACGCTCGGGGAGCCACGCGTCATGCTTGCGGGAGCCTCCCTTTGATTGTAAGCCTCCGCAATGTGAGCGTTTTAAGTCATACACTCAAATGCTTACCTATTGTGGAGAGGGTGGGTGGGATGCTTGCGGGAGCGGGGACGCGCAGTTTCGGTTGAAAATACTATTGATAATGAATGTCGGACGAACTACGGTAATACAAAACTGTCTGATCAGGAGTTGGATAATGCAAGAATAAATGTTGAAAATGATGTTCAGAATAGCAAAGGCAAATAGACTATACGCATGCATGTCTCTTCTTTGTATGTATGGATGTAAAACGCCGACAAACTGCGTTTGCAATAATAAGTACAATATATACGAGGCAACTAAGCTACAATCAAGTCAAACCAATTACATTGTAACTAGGGTAACGGTGAACGGCTTAAAATCATCTTCTGAGCAATTTCCCGATTCTGACGTTGGGTATTTAGTTATCCGACCAGCAGCTTTTTATGAATCTATTAATCAGAACCAGTATTGTAATGTAAATAATTTTTGCAACTACCTGTTTTCTAACATGATGAAAGGCATAGATTTTAGATTAACTGTCACACAATATTTTCGGCTACGAAATGCTATTGTAACCGAACACGAAATTGATTCCTTTGAGAAAAGCAATCGAAAACTAATCCGAAAACTATCGAGCACCAATGACATATATTTAGGTGACTATCAAATTGACCCCTTCTCTCTAAATAGAAATGGTTTACTTCTTACTGTAGTATTATTTCGGCTTGGATATGTAATTTATCTTGACCATGACAGCGGGTATAATAAAGCCAAGAAGGTTAAATATTTATGAAAAGTATTGAATGGATAGACTAACACCCAC
>JBDTKK010000006.1:0-5662 GCA_039935335.1 Chitinophagaceae bacterium | reverse complement strand
ATAGGCTCTCGCTTGTCGCCAGTCACCGTTTGTAGCACCACCGAAACTGCGTCCAAAGGTTTGCCGGTTTTATCGTCCACAATCTTGCCATAAATCTTGCCTGGGGTTGGCATTTTTTTACCAGCACCCAGACCACCAAATTGACTGTAAGCAGCAGGACTGAAAAAGCCCAGGGTGAGTGTTAGTAGGATAAGGCGGGTAAGTAAATGCTTCATGAAATATTCAATAGGAAATGAACGGGCAAAGTTGTCCGCAAATGCTTTTTAGGTTTTGTTATAAATAGCTTGAAATAAGCAGAAGAAATGGGGGTATTTGCCGAGGAGTCTGCGCTTTACCTTCGTAGTCATGATTTCCTTTCCAAACGCGAAAATCAATCTTGGGCTGCACATTCTCCATAAGAGAGCGGACGGGTTTCATGAGTTGGAAACAATCTTTTATCCTGTCCGTAATCTTCGGGATGTATTGGAGTTTATTCCGCTTAAACAAGGAGAAAGCCGAATGGTTCAAACAGGCTTGGCGGTTTTGGGAGATTATTCTGAAAACCTTGCCTGGCGGGCATTCCAAAAAATAAAAAATCTCTTTCCAACAGTTATTCCAGAGTTGGAAATTCATTTGCACAAAGCTATTCCGATGGGTGCTGGTTTGGGTGGTGGCAGTGCGGATGCTTCCTTCATACTCACGATGCTTAATGAATATTTCAGTTTAGGATTGAGCATTGAAGAGCTTGAGCTGATGTCGCTGGAGTTGGGTTCTGATTGTCCCTTTTTTATTAGAAATAGTCCGCAGTACGCAACAGGACGTGGAGAAATAATGACTCCCATTGAACTTGATTTAAGCGCGTATAGATTGGAAGTTTTTTGTCCGAAAGTGTATGTGAGTACTCGAGCAGCATTTAGCAAAAGCCAGCCAAAGGCCGCAACATTCAACTTGAAAACTTTGCCCCAAATTCCTGTCGCAGCATGGCGAGAAGTTTTGAAGAATGACTTTGAAGAATCGGTCTTTGCGCAGTATCCTGAAGTGAAGGCTGCGAAGGATAAACTGTATGCAGATGGAGCGGTGTACGCCAGCATGAGCGGCAGTGGTAGCGCGGTTTTTGGACTATTTCAAAACAAGTGAATCTTGCGCAGTTCCCTTTATTTTGTGTAGCAATTGGGTAGGTTGTTCAGCAATTGGCCAAAAGCAACGCCAGACCCAACTGTTGGGACGGAATATTCGGGTCTATCTACTAACTACTAACTACTAACTACTATCTACTAATTACTATCTACTTCTTCCCCTTATTCTTATCCTTTTCATCCACAATAGCGCCGACACCAGTACCAGCCGCAGCACCAATCAAAGTACCAATCACTGCGCCGGCACCACGATTTCTACCATTAATGATAGCACCTGCCGCAGCGCCTACACCAGCACCAATAACAGCACCTTTGGCTTTGCCACTCCAGCCTTTTTTATGGTGTTCTTGAGCAGCAGGTGCCGCCGCTACAGGCGCGGTAGAACCTGACTGGGACGAAGCCGTACTGTGGTTGCTTGAACTACTGTGGTTGTTTGAGCTACTGTGGCGTGCAGACTGATGTTGTGGAGCTACACCACCGGAATTGTTGTTATTGACGGGAGGAACGGCGATTAGATATTGCTTACCAGCAACCTCATTCATGGAATCAATGACTTTTTGCTTGGCCGTCGCATCATTCATAGAGTCGATGGTATGCTGTTGTGCTTCAATCTGGCTACTTTGCTGTTGTACTTTATCACTGTTACATGCCGTTGCGCCTAATAAAAGGGCAAAACATAATGGGATTAAAATTTTCATAAAATCTGCTTTATTGATTTGGTGACAATAATGCAGGAGTATGGCTTATAAGACCATGCCATCGGATGCAAACTCTATAAATGAAACAGCAAAAGGAATTACAACCTCGCTCTCCAAGGCAAGTCCTCAGCACCCGCTTCATAGGTAATGTGTCGAGCCAAGACAAACAGAAAATCTGACAGCCGATTGAGGTATTGGATGCACAATTCAGGTACGACCTCTCCTTCCAATCCCATTGCAACACATATCCGCTCCGCACGCCTGCAAATGCAACGCGCAACATGACACGCAGACGCGCCTACATTGCCTCCTGGAATAATGAAGGAGCGCATCCTAGGAAGACTTTCGTTCATGAAATCCATCTTTTCCTCCAGCCACACCACGTCACTTTCGTGCAAGTCGGGAAGTTTCATTACGATGTTTTTATTGGGCGCCGTGGCCAATTCACTACCCAGCGTAAACAGCCGATCCTGCACTTCGCGCAGCCATTCCGTAATCGTTGCATTATTACACAAATCATTCACCACGCCGAGTTGAGAGTTCAGCTCATCCACCGTACCGTAGCTTTCTATGCGAATGTGGTTTTTGGACACACGCACGCCACCTATCAACGATGTGCTTCCTTTATCTCCTGTTTTTGTGTAAATCTTGAAGGCCATCTTGCAAATTTGAGGGATTTTTGTCGGGAAACTTCCCCCTATCTAGTGCTTCTATAAGGAATTTCGAAAAAAGGAAGGCTAAAATTCCTCGAACTTGTGTGCTTGTTGAGAAAACTACTTACATTTGCCGTCCCCGCCTAAAGAGAGCGGACTTTTTTATTTTACGGGCATCGTACAACGGTTAGTATTAAGGTCTCCAAAACCTTCGATCTGGGTTCGAATCCTAGTGCCCGTGCGATTTTTATTTGAAGATTTGAAGATTCGGTGATTTGAAGATTACCGACTCACAACAAATTTTCAAATTTTCAAATTTTCAAATTAGACTAATGGCAAAATTCGGAACCTACGTACAAGAAGCTTATGACGAACTCGTTCACAAAGTAAGCTGGCCTACCTGGGATGAACTACAACAAACAACCATCATCGTGCTCGTTGCTTTGGCAATTGTTACAATCCTGATTTTCGGGATGGACTTCGTCTCAGAACGCGTACTGAGCATCGTTTACAGCATCCTTGGTAGCTAAAATTGATTAACGAAGAAATTATGGCTGAAGAAACAACGAAACCTGTGGTACACGAGGACACCAAATGGTATGTCCTCCGCGTAGTGAGCGGGAAAGAGCGAAAGATTAAAGAACATCTCGACAAGGAAATCCGCCTTAGTGGTTGGGAGGATGCTATCCTACAGGTACTTTGTCCTTTTGAGAAAGTCTTTAAAGTGCAGAACGGCAAGAAAGTGCTGCGCGAGAAGATTTCGTACCCCGGTTACATCATGATTGAGGGCAATGACAAGATGAATGATACCATGATTCAGACCATTACCAATGTGACGAACGTGATGCATTTCCTCGGCAGAGCACATCCTACGCCTTTGCGCAAAAGCGAAGTCAATAAAATGTTTGGTACGCTGGATGATCAGGATGATCAAGGCGTGATGCTTGCTGAACCATACATTATTGGCGAAAGTGTGAAGATTATTGACGGCCCATTCAACGACTTTAATGGTACGGTAGATGAAGTACACGACGACAAGAAGAAACTTAAGGTAACAGTGAAAATCTTTGGCCGCCCTACTCCGGTAGAGTTGAGCTATATGCAGGTGGAGAAGATTTCCTAAGTCTTAAAAATATTTTTTAGAAACCGTCTCAATTGGGGCGGTTTTTTTGTGCCAATTGGTTTAGTAATACTTAGCTCGATGTTGGCGTTAGTTTTTATTACAGTTACTAAAACTAATACCATGTTGACACCAATTTCTAAACTTCAAGACCAAGCATTACTTAATTATGATTTGGCCATTGAAACCAATGATTTACAATTGCCCAGAACATTAATTCCCGGTGTCTATTTTGGCAAGTATCAGGCGAATACTACTGGGAAAATAGAGACTTTACGCTTTGTATATCAACCTTAAATTACTACATCATGCTATAGAAAATTGTAGCATGGTGTTTCCTTTTTTAGGAACGCTGGGTACAATGACGAAGTGCGTGATGGCATTCTAAGACCCGATGCGGCTAGCGCGTATATTTTCAAGAGAAATGATACCACTAGACACAACTGCAAAAGCTGATTGCGGCAGACAGAGCTAAGTTTGGCGAGTTTGACTCTTCTGCGGGCATCAGTGGCGATTATCCTGTGGTCGGTTCATCCTTTGACAATAAAGACTCGAAGGGAATGAATACCAAAATAGGTGCTGTTGGTAGGTACATTTTCAAAAGGAATGGTACACCGTGGACGCGACTTCAAAAGATGGCTACGGCAGATTGTTCAGCGGGCAATTATCTTGGCAGTGCTGTAGCAATTGATAGTGGGTACGTAATGGTGGGAGCTTTTCAGGATGATAAGAATACTCCGGAGGCCAAAATACTTCCAGATGCTAGTTTTGTATATGTGTCCATGCGGCTTTATCCTGATGAAATAGCTGTTTTTACTGAAAGTTTAAAGCAAAGGAGCGTGATTGTATCGCCTAATTCTACATCCGACAACATTCTCCTTACCAACAAAAACCAAGAGCTAAATGATACAACTGCCGTGCTAGAAAATTTACTTGGCCAAAAGGTGTTTCACTTCAAGCTCCAAACAGTGAACACGATTGACTTGAGTCATTTGCCTTCAGGAATGTATTTATTGAAATTGGCGAATGGGGAAGGGCTGAAGATGCTGAAAAGGTAGATTAAAAATGCTTTGTGCTTTCAGTTTGATTTTGTAATTTGTCGAATATTCTTGGGAAGTGGTCGGCGGTTTCTGGCATCATTTTTTAGACAATAATTCTTGGCAAAAATATTTTTCTCATGAAGGCACAATTTGACACTTCCGGGACTTCTATTTTATACAAAAAGGCATTTTTATTTCGCCCTCGATTTCGGGAGCATTCCGTGTGTGAGTTTGCACTCAGCGGCCGCTGGTGGAAGGCTGCTTGGAACAGTTCATAAAGTGGTAATTTAGGTGTCTCAATGGTATAGGCATTGTAAGCATTCGGTCATCGTTCTCCATAATCGGATAAATATTAGTTGGAACAGATCGGTTTTTAGTATAGGAAACAGTTGCTTTTTCGTCAGCTTTCAAACCCATGTATTGCAAAGCTATAGTCACATTTACCATCGGCGGGAAGCGTATGTTAATCTGTACTGCTGATATAGATTGTGGCTGTAGTTTTTTATCAATATCAAAGGTACTGATGCCGTACGATAATCCATCCTTGCTTTCCCAAAATCGGGCTTTATAATTCAGATAGTGTGTATCGCTATGGGAGAATTGATTGTTATACAAGTTGTAATCTATTGATTAAGTTTATTTTTTGTTTGTTTCTAACTAGTTAACAGGT
This sequence comes from Chitinophagaceae bacterium, assembly GCA_039935335.1. Lineage (GTDB taxonomy): Bacteria > Bacteroidota > Bacteroidia > Chitinophagales > Chitinophagaceae > UBA1952. The sequence continues at coordinate 366 of JBDTKK010000006.1, read as the reverse complement.
AAAAATAGCTACTAAATTCAAAGCGTTGTGCCTATTATTGTATCACATTAAGAGAGAAAAATCCTGTTCAAAAGAAACTTATCTCCTTCATTGCGTTTCATCAAATTCCTTTACCCAATTAAAATCATAAAACATGAACATTCGAATGATTAGAATCGCCACATTTGGAGTGTGCTTTCTTGCCTGCGGAGCTACGGCTTCCGCACAATGCAGTGCGTCTGCTTCAGCAACGGCTACGATTGTCATACCGATTACAATCACCAAGACGACAGACATGGATTTCGGCAATGTAGCCGTTCAGGCCAGCACTGCTGGTACCGTAGTAATGACCCTCGCAGGTGTGCGCTCTGCGACGGCGGGCGTAAC
>JBDTKK010000005.1:0-25218 GCA_039935335.1 Chitinophagaceae bacterium | reverse complement strand
CGGCACGTGTCTTCACGCGTCCGGAATAGGGTATTTCCTAGCTGGCGTGGGTCTGCGACTCATGCCTAAACATTTAAGCAGTTTTCTAAGAAAAAAATGGGTTGAAGAATTATTTGGAAATTGGATTTGGCGGGCGGGATATTGAGTCCTTGTAGTTGAATTTATCAATGGTCACTGGCCTCGGGTCACAGACCCGTGCCGGCCATTTATGCTGTGATTATGTTGAGACCTGAATGTGCCAGCAGGGGAATTACATACTTCTAAATGTATCCGGAACAGCAATATTCGGAATTAAGGTGTTTGTTTGGTATATGCTATTAATTGCGGAATCAAGAACTTTACTGTATCTTGAAATCACCTTCTTATATACCCTGTCATTCATTCTGAAGTATAAAATTGTTGGATTATCGAGCTCATAAAAAAGATAAGGTGCATCCGACATATTTTTCTTTAGCTTTAAAAGAAATAGGAAAAAGCGATTATTTCGATTATAATCGGACTTAAGTGAAATTCTCCGACCTAAAAAAGCTGCAATGGAATCTCCTGTGTTTCGCTTGTTGCGAAAGAAAGCAAAAGAAACTACACTATATTGTTCGTTAGATATCTTTTTTACGCTAAATACTATGTTAGCCTGGCCATAGTCGACATTTCGAATTAGTACAACGTTGTCGTCATATAGTTCTCTTTGAAAAATGTCATCTTCGTTTAACAAGAATAATTCTTGACTATCAGATGCCGACAGACTCATTGAATTGTCGACTTTCTGAATCTTCTTATTCGGCATAGTGCAAGAAGAAAAACAAAACCCCGAAACGATTATAAGGAAGCTGATTTTAAAATGTTTCATAAATTAGAGATTTTGCCCTTGTTGGTCTTCACGCCGTTGCACCGTCTCCCCACGAAATTATTTCCCATCCAGAGTAAAGATAAGCGTTAGCAAAACGAATCTTTTCGCCCTTGTTGGTCTTCACGCCGTTGCATGGTCTCCGACCTGCAACGAAATTATTTCCCATCGTCTTTTGTGCAAGATACTTGGTGTTGCGTAGATTAACGTCCTCGTTGAACTGCTAAAATAAAATCGTAAATTTGCTCTTAGTGTTATTGTTCTTAGACATAGATGGTGTAATGGTTCCTGCCAAAGCTTGGAAAAGTCCTGAATTCTTACAGGATGGATTTCCTGCGTTTAGTACTAAGGCGACGATTGCACTTCAACGTTTGATTTCTAAAGAAGATACAGTTATCCTTACTACCTCGCACAAGGCGAAGTATAATATTGAAGAATGGAAAACCATTTTTGAAAGTAGGGGCATTAACCTTGAAAAGATGAAGTCTCTTCCTGAGAACTTAAAAAATCTTAGTAGGAAGGATGAAATTATCAATTGGTTTCACGTCAATGATGTGCATGAGGAGTTTGTGATTATTGATGATGACAAATCTTTGAATGACCTTCCGCTGTTTTTGAAAGAAAATCTGATACTCACCAGTCCTTACATTGGTCTTACGGAAGAGCATGTAGAAGCTATAAAATCTATCTCGCACAATGGTTTCCATCCTGCATAGTTGGTTTTAAGTCTCAAGACATCTCATTCGTCACACGATGGGGTGTTTTTTCGTTTGATGTGGTTTTCGTTGTGTTTAAACTTTACTCTGTCTATGTCCGATGCTTACTGGAACAGAAGGACGGATATTCTAGGACAGCGATGGCAGCATATGCCTTTGCCGAAGGCTAAAAAATGGTTTCAGAAAGGTTGGCGGCTTCGCCGAAATGGCGGGTGGGGGCTGGCCTGCGACAAATGGGGGAGCGACTTTGCAGCAAATTTGTACTGTATGGTGTGTATATTTGCGGATTGACAGCGATATCTAAACGCTTTTACAATGAGAAATTGTCTGACCTTAGCTTTTCTTCTTTTGACGACACTTTCTTTTGGACAAACGAAGAGTGCTGAATTTTATTGTTATAGCCTAATGGAATACCAGCGAGCAATCCAAATCGGTGACGGGACATGGAATGCCTACTACAACAATAGGGGGCAGTCAAATGAGCGTGGACGTGTTGAATTGAATGAAACACAAAAGAAGTTTCTGGTTAAATGGCAAAACGGGGATGATTGGTTGGCGAAATTCACGAAAAAAAGTTCAGAGAAGACATACGATATGATGATAGGACATGTTATCAAAACGACCTATAGAGGTAAATGGGTTGACGACAATATCGAATGCGAGTTAGCTGTTTTAACTACTGATGATAACCAATGTGTTATTGAACTAAGGTCGGGACGAGCTGTTGACGCGGATAAACGGATTAATACATGGAAGAAAGCGTTCAGATTTTCAAATATGGGACAATGCCTAAAGATTCAGTAATTAAGTCGTTTGAGCCTATTGCAGGTCCTGATTGTAGGATTCTCATTTTAGGAACTATGCCAGGGAACGAATCAATAAGTTCAGAACAATACTATGGACATCCAGACAATATTTTCTGGGATATTATCATTCGGACTTTCAAAGATGTCGGATGTGAAGAAGACTCGACCAAAGTGTCATACGAAGAAAAGAAAGCTCTTTTGTTATCGAATCAAGTAGGATTATGGGACGTTTTGCAATTCTGTAATAGAGAAGGAAATCTTGACAGCGCAATTCGCAATGAAATTAAGAACGATTTTGGAGATTTTTTCGCCGATCACGTAAATGTTACAACTTTGATTTTCAACGGACAAAAAGCAGAGAAGTATTTTGAAAGTTGCTTTAAACAATTGACAAAAGCACACACCCTGACAAAACTTATTCTACCGTCCACTAGTTCAACTCATAAATTGAACCCTTTCACTAAATTGCGACTTTGGCAACAGGCATTGAGAATGTAACCTCCTTTTGCCCTCGTTGACCTTCCCGCAGCTGCAGGGTTTCCCGACGAATTTATTTCCCGTTGTCTTGTATTCAAGTATCCCGTTTGGCGTAGGCTCCAGCCTACGTCAAACTATAATGTAGCCTCTGGCTACAAAAAGCTCCATTTTGCCTAGACCCCAGTCTAGGCACGCCCGGTTTGCAGTCCCCAAATTGCAAAGAACTCATAGATTAACGTCCCCCCTCCATCTCTCCGCCTTATTTTTGCATCCTCCGTGCGGATATTTAAAAGAATTCTGAAGTTTTTTGCTTGGCTCTTCGCCAGCATCTTGGTCTTGTTTATCATCTTCTGCGCCTATGTGTGGAAGGTCAGCGAAATCGCCCCTCCTCGCGTCACCGATACGGCCATTCTTTCTGCCACCGTCGCACATCCCGAAGGCTCACTCTATACCATCGGCGACAACTGGATTCGGAAAAATGAATTTGGCAATTACGAGATGTACGTCTCCGGCAAACCCTTTGACCGCGGCGTAAAAGTGGGCAAACTTTCCGCAGGGCTTATCGCTTTTCAAGAGAAAGCCTTTACCGACCAAATCAAGGAAATGGTGCCTTCCACGAGCTACCAGAAATTCCTGCGCTATGTCATTGGCTTCCTTAATCGAGATTTGGCCAGTCATGTGGATAGCGAATATCAGGATGAGATTTACGGCATTTCCAAGTCGGCCTCTGATTCCTTCAACTGGATTGGCAGCAATTACGACCGTTTACTCAACTACCACGCGGCACACGATATTGGTCACGCGCTGCAAGGCATGATGCTCGTCGGCTGTACGTCCTTCGGTGCTTGGGCGGATAAAACCTCGAATGGTGCCATGATTCTGGGTCGCAATTTCGACTTCTACGTGGGCGATGAATTTGCCAAGAATAAGATAGTTGCTTTCTATGCGCCCGACCGCGGCCATAAGTTTATGTACGTCACTTGGGGCGGTTTCACGGGCGTTGTTTCCGGCATGAATGATGCGGGATTGACGGTCACGATTAATGCGGCAAAGTCGAGGATTCCTTTCGGTGCCGCCACGCCGGTGTCGCTCGTAGCGCGGGAAATACTGCAGTACGCAGGCAATATCAAAGAAGCCATTGCGATAGCGAAAAGCAAGGAAATGTTCGTGTCAGAAAGCTTCCTCATTGGCAGCGCCGCCGACCATAAAGCGGTGGTGATAGAAAAGACGCCGGACGACCTTGACATCTATGACCCGAACAGCGACCAAATCTTGTGTACCAATCATTATCAAGGGCCAAAACTGTTGCATCAAAAGCTGAACGAAGAGCAGATGGCGGGGAGTGCATCGGTGTATCGGTATCAGCGTTTGCAGGAGTTATTGAACAGAAATTATCCGCTCACGCCAGAGAAGGCAGCGCTTGTATTGCGCGATAGGCGCGGCTTACACGACGCCGACATTGGTAATGGCAATGAGAAAGCCGTGAACCAATTGATAGCACATCATTCCATCATTTTCATGCCAGATAGTTTGCGGGTTTGGGTGAGTACGACGCCTTTTCAGGAAGGCACTTATGTCTGCTATGATTTGAAGAAAATCTTCGCGATGCACGGCTTGCAAAAGGATGTACCTGTTGCCAATAATGCCCTCGACATTGCGCCCGATTCTTTCTTGCAAACGCCAGCCTACAGCGGCTTTCTGACTTTTAGAAATAACAAACACGCCTTAATGCACCACCAACCGGTGGACACTGCTGCAACCATTAATGGCGACCCAAAATTCTATGATGCCTACCGCGTTGCTGGAGATTATTGTCAGTCGAAAGGGTGGTGGCTCGCCGCGAAAGCATATTACCAACAAGCATTGACTTTAGAAATCCCGACTACCACCGAGCGAAAGGGGCTTGAGAAAAAAGTACAGGCTTGTATCAAAAAAATGCAGCCCAAATCTTAGTCGTGCCGACTGCATCTTTGCAAGCTCCGAAATGCCAATTGAGTCGTCCTTGCAAGCCCAGTTTACCGAGCTGAATGTTTGTGTGTTGTTGCCTACTTACAACAATGCAGCAACCTTAAAAGCAGTGATTGATGATGTGTTGCAATACACCAGCAATGTCATTGTAGTAAACGATGGTTCGACTGATGCGACTAAGGAGATTCTTGCTGATTATCCTTCATTACGGCTTATCGATTACGCCCCCAACAAAGGCAAAGGCTACGCGCTCCGTCAAGGCTTGAAAGCCGCGACAGCAGCAGGTTACACCTATGCTATCAGCATGGATAGCGATGGACAGCATTATGCCTCCGACCTTAAAATTTTCTTGGAAGAAATTCGGAAAACACCTGGTGAGTTGCTTGTTGGTGCGCGGAATATGACGGTGGATAATGTGCCTACCAAAAGCAATTTCGGGAATCGATTTTCCAACTTTTGGTATTGGGTGAATACTGGCATTCAATTACCGGATACGCAAAGTGGTTATCGGCTTTATCCTTTAGCCAAATTGGGTAGGAAAAGATACTCTACCAATAAGTACGAATTTGAGATTGAAGTGCTCGTAAGGGCGGCCTGGAGCGGCATTTATGTAAGGTCTATTCCGGTTTCGGTTTATTATCCACCGGCGGAAGAGCGGGTTTCTCATTTCCGGCCTTTCAAAGATTTTTCACGCATTTCGGTGCTCAATACGGTGTTGGTATTGATAGCACTTTTGTACATCAAGCCCCGCGATTTCTTTAGGCTATTGGGCAGCAAAGAAGGCTGGTTGAAGATTTGGAAAAAGGTGTTGGGCGTGCCGGGAGAGAGCAATCTTCGCAAGGCATCGTCCATAGCTTTTGGCGTCTTCATGGGCATTGTGCCCATTTGGGGGTTTCAATTGCTCGTTGGCATACCGTTGGCGCTGATGATGCGGCTCAACAAAGGGTTGTTTATCCTTGCTGCCCACGTGAGCGTTTTCCCGCTCATGGCTTTTTGGTTGATTGCCTCCGTGGTGGCGGGTAATTTCTTGTTGGGGCAGCCGCTGTTGCCGCCGCCCTTAGACGATTTGACCCTTCATAATTTGCAGCAGAACGGATTGGCTTTCTTTCTAGGCGGCACCGTGTTGGCACTTGCGATGGCGGTGTTAGCTTTTGGTATAAGCTGGGGAATGTTGCGGGTTTTTAGGAAGCATAATGGGCTGGGGCGGGCATCTACCCGATAACCTTATGCTCATAAGCCCATTTCACCAAGCCCAAAACATTATTACACCCCGTCTTCCGGAAGATGTTCTTGCGATGGGTTTCCACTGTTCGTTCGGAGATAAATAAGCTTTCCGCAATAGCCTTGTTCGTCCATTCTTGTTCTATCAATTTCAGGATTTCAATTTCCCTGACGCTTAGGTGCGCTTCGTCTTTTACTTTCTTCCTATTGCCCGCCAGGCGCAGCTCTTCAAGTACCGCTTCCGAAAAATAAATTCCGCCACCTGCTATCTTTTCCATCGCGGTAATTAGCTCCATCTTGCCAATATTTTTCAGGACGTACCCCGAAATATCGGCATCGTTTATCATCTCTTCCACCGTAGCACCAAGCCCGCTCATTGACAGCGCCATAATTTTAATGTCGGGATATTTTTCCCTGACCAATTTAGCCAATTCATTGCCCGGCAAAATCGGCATTTGTACATCTATAAGTAGTAGTTGGATTTTGTGTTTACCCAATAATTGCAACACGTTTTCAGGTTGCGTTGTGGAGAAAACAATCTTGAATTGCGGCGCATCGTGTAGCAGACTAAGCAAGCCATCTATCACTATTTGGTGATCGTCCACAATACCGATAGAAATGCTTTTCATGTCGCTAATTTAGGCAGGCTTTGATTCGAATTTGATGACTTGAGTAATTGTATTTCAATCTTCAAGCCAATGGAAAATGTAGTGCCACCAAAGTTCCTTTACCCTTTTCGCTGGAGAAATCAACACTGCCCCGCAGGTATTCCACACGCGTTCTGATGTTCTTCAATCCTATCCCTTCCGGTTGGATTTTGCTGTCAAAACCCAGGCCATTGTCCTCCACCGTCACCGTAATTTCTGAAGCTTCTTTTATCAACGAAATATCCAGCGTATTGGCTTTCGCATGTTTCATCACGTTGTTCACGCATTCTTGTATGATGCGGTAAAGAATCGTTTCCGTGTTTTGGTCGAGTCGGTTTTCGAGACCTTCGGTATAAAGATGAACCTTCAGCTTCCGCTGATCTATCTGATTGATAAATTCCCGCACAGCCGCTGCCAGACTGTTTTTCAGCAAAGCATTCGGCATCATGTTGTGGCTCACCGCCCGCACTTCATTACAACTTTCATCTACCAAACTGATAATCCGCGCCAAGGCATTTTGATCAGTTGGATTTTTGAAAGCAGCGTGTTGTTCAAAAGCGGAAAGGTTCATTTTTGCAGCACTCATCATTTGTCCCACACCGTCGTGCAAGTCTTTTGCTATTCGGATTCTTTCGGTTTCCTCAGCGTTAAGAATCGCTCTGGTGGCTTCTTCCTGCTGCTTGAGTATGGCAGCTTGCATCGCAGAATTGGCCTTTAATTTTTGCCTTCTGTAGTAAGAATAACCAAGCAATGTACCAAGCAACATCAACAAACTAAGGCTCACAATAATGCCGTTTCGTTGTCTCAATTCGAGCTTTCGATTCGTGATTTCAAGCCCTTGGATTTTCTGTACTTTTTGAAGACTGTCCAAGTGCCTTGCGCGTTCCTGCGCATCCGCTTTCTGCACAATTATTTGTTGATTCTGATTCTTGATCAACAACTCTCCATTTGCAATTCTTAACGCCGCCTGAGACAAGGCTAATTGCTCTTCTGTAAGCTTGAAAAGCTGTTCTTCGAGCAATAGTTTTTGGTTGCGAATTTGCAAGGCTTTCAACACGGATTCTTTACCCAGCAATTCAATCTGCGCCTGCTTTTTCTCCGTTTCGTACCGTACCTGCATGCCGTTCATCGACTTCAGATTTTCTGCATTCAGTAAGGTGTCTTTTTGTGCTGTCAATTTGTAGGCAAATTGTAGGGCAGTAGGATAGTCTCCGATGAGCGCATGGTACCGTGCTTCCAATTCATAAATACTCTTGAGATAATCTTTTCGTCCTGTTTGCGCGGTCAATTTTGTTGCGCTATCGAGCAATAGGCGAGCTTCTGCAACCTTTTTGAGTTCCAGATAATTCTGTGCTTGTCCCAACCAGAAATTGGCTAGACTACGCCTGTTACCCGTTTTTTGGCTAAGGTCAATCGCTGTATCGTAGTACGGAATGCTATTTTTAAAGTCGTTTTGCCGCGCCAAAAGTTCACCAATATTCGCTTCAATTGTCCCGATTTGCCTTAGGTCATTCACCTTTCTATAAAGATTCAACGCTTCGGTATAAGCCTCCATCGACTCTTGATATTTCTCCTGTTCGCCATAGCCTCCAGCCATCACGGCGTAAGACATTGCCATGCCTTCGTTATTGCCAATTTCCTTTTGAATGGTCAAAGCCTTTTGCTGATATTCTATAGATGCAGCAAAGTCTTTCTTCTTCATGTAAAGTGCGCCAAGTAGCGTATAACTACTCGCGATGAGAGCTTTGTCGCCCATTTTTTCCAACATGCGCAAGCCCTCTAAAGTGTTCTCCGCAGCCTCATCATAATCACCCAGATCTTTGTACACAAATCCGATATTGTTGTACGACATCGCTATTCCTTTCAAGTCGCCAATCGATTGCCGAAGGGCCAATGCATCTCGATATTGCTTTAGAGCCTGCGAATAATTTCCGAGTTCGATATAGACATTCCCGGCATTGTTGAGCGCGTAACCCATGTTCACTTTGTCATTGATCTTAGCCGAGAAATCGTAGAAACGCTGAAAGGCTTCAATGGCTTTTGGATACTCCGATTTCGCATAATGTGCATAGCCTATGCTGTTGTGCGCAGCAGCAATCTGTTTGCTGGAAGCCTTGCTGGGCGCGGCTGTCACCTTGGAGGCATAATACAAACAGGAATCCGGCTGTGCGAAACGATAACTATCCGCAAGTAGATTGAGCGCCATAAAATGGGCGCTATCTCCGCGTTCTTTATGAATAATTGCATACAGTGCTGACTTGTCTTTTGTCTGCGCAACAAGTACGAAATTTATTCCAAAACAGAAAAGGAAAAAGCAGAAGAGTTTCTTCATGAAAGGCCGGAGGTTTGTGGTCTTTACGTAAATGATGGGTTCGCCAAAATAGATAATGTTTGGTCATTTTTTGCATAAAAAAAGCTGCCCTAAAGCAGCTTTTAGATTAGATAGACTGTCTTAAGCTACCACAAAACCACGGTCGGATTTGGCCCCATCACGCCCGCTACATACCATTGCATGTGTATTGTAGCTGGACAAGAAGAGTTAAGCCAAGTTGTCATTATAGGGACACCGGGTGCGCCGGGCACTGTAGCATCACCAACAATTCCTCCTTGTTCGCCATAAACCGGATTAAATGTTGGTGGAGTGGCATAGAGTTGGTATCAGTCCCAGCCTGGAGGATAAGCCAAAGTGCCTGGAGGCGTTGGCGGCACAGTAGGCCCCGAAATTGTAGATGCTGGTGTAAAAGTGTAAGGGCTAACCATGACCGGGGGTAGTGTGATTGAGGAGGAAAATTCTACAGTGCTGCTTGGGTAAACACCCTGCGGATATACCGTTAGCGAACACGGACTGGTGTTGATGACATCAAGGTTTTGCGCTTGACTGCTAAGGGCGAAGAATATGCCAATTGCGAGTAACATTGTCTTTTTCATGACTGTTTTTGGTTTGGTTTAGTTCACAAAGTAAGACATTTTTTAAGAAAAACATATTTCTTTTTAAGCAAGTGTATATGCAAAGCTATAATTGCTTAGATTTGCTTAAATCATAAAACGCAAAGCCGTATGAAGCGCATCCTACTACTAATCATTTTCAGTTTCCTGCAATTTTCCAGCTTTGCGCAAAGCTGGCAATGGGCAAAAAGACTGGGCGGTGATACAATAGCAAATCAGGTGATTGATATAGCCGTAGATGCCCATCACAATGTTTATAGTTTGGCGACCGTGGGTAGCAAATTTTTAGATGTAGATGGGCACAGTATTGCGGGCTATGGTGGGAGAGACATCTTGCTCAGCAGTTTCAATTGTGCAGGCCAATATCGCTGGAGTAAAATAATAGGTAACAGTTTGGACTCTGATGTGGCGGTTGCAGTAAAGGTGGACAACAGTGGAGGGGTTTATGTCTGCGGTTCTATGAATATAAGTGCGGGATCAAGTATTACTGGTGCTCATATTGATGCAGATACATTTATCGGCAATACCAATAAAATGATATTTCTGGCCAAATGGGATACCTCAGGGCGGTATCAATGGCTAAAAATGCCCCAACCAGATACCATCAGTCACAACAGCGCATTAAATGAAAGTCTGGCCGTAGATATGGATTTTGATAGCAAGAATATGTGTATAATGGCATGGATAACTAATGGATTATATGGGGGAACTATAAACGTGCCGACTACTGGCACTTACATCTTGAAGTACGATAAGAGCGGCTTACTTCAGGCAGCGATATCTATCCCAATTACCATCGCATCGAATAACCCCTCGTACTTTACTAAATCCTCTTTGAGATATAATCAGTCGACCCAGCAATTCGTCATTTCGGGAAGGATATTAAATTCTACGACAATAGGGGGTATAGCAATACCATCTGGATCAGGTTATATAGCCAGTTTTGATGCAAATTCGGGAGGTTTAAAATTCCTTGATTACCAAAAAGGAACTCCTTATGCAGGTGGAACCTTTTCAGACAGAGCAACTATTGATAGCAAAGGCGATGTGTATATTGGTGGATTTTTCTACGATAGCTGCCAGATAGCGGGGGTGAAATATTATAACGGCACTTATGGTATTAATCAAACTACGCCACTAATTTTAAAACTAAACGGAACTACGGGGAATATTATTTGGGGTATCAATGGTTGCAGTTATGGTCAAGGCACTGTAGGAAGTCCGGTGGTAGTTGATAATCAGCTATATGCTGGGGGAGCTTTTGGTGAGAAATTGGTATTTGGTATTGATTCAGTAATGAACGGATTGATTAATCATCAAGATGGATTTCTATTAAAATTAGACCCCAATACAGGCTCCGTACTACAGCTTGATTCTGTGCAATATTCAAATAGCCAAACGGGTTTTCTCAGTCGCCTAACGACCTTTGGGAAATATAGTTTCATCAGTGGTGGCCGTTTTGCGGACAAAATCGCGGTAGGTAGTACGGTATTGCAACAGAATTTAAAGGGAGCCGCAAATCGGCATAGCTTAGGAGACGCTGTCATCGCAAAATACGGTTATGCCGATTGTCAGGCCTGTTCGGAAGCTGCACCTACGTTTACTTCAAGCTTTCAGTCGGGCAATACCTTCCAATATCGCTACACGGGTACAATTGTATCAGTAGATAGTATTCGCTGGGTGTGGGGAGATGGCAAACAACAAACCGTAAAAACCAATTTTACCTATCCACTTACGCATAGTTTCCCCGGCAAGGGTTCTTACTCCGTCTGCATCACAGTGTATGCAGATACTTGCGGTAGCAAACAATATTGTGGTACAAGCAAATTGAGCGTTGGTTCAAGTACGATGAATGAGGTCAAGATTTACCCCAATCCTACACCAGGAATCGTAACGATAGACGGCTTGGAAATCGGCGCGGAGCTTGACTTACAGAGTATTGTTGGGCAGAGTTTGCTGAAAGAAAAAGTGACGCGAGAAAAGCAAAAGATTTCTTTGAATAATTTCCCACAGGGCACTTATTTGCTGCGCATTATTTTCAAGAATGGCACAAGCAGTTTTAGTAAGTTGATTAAACTGTAAATCGGGCTGGGCGCGGCAGCGCGGGATTTGTAATCCCGCGCAATCTGGTTGCGGATTTGCAATCCGCTGAAAAAGGAAAATGTGGTAACGATTATCGCAATTCACAAACTTTCTCACTCAAAAAAATAGCATCAAAAAAAGACTACCCTAAGGCAGCCTTTTATAAAAAAATATTGGAGCAATTTTATCCAAGATATACCTTCAAAGCATTGCTGTAACGGGCTTTTTGCAAACGCTTAATGGCACGTTCTTTTATCTGGCGAATGCGCTCTTTGGTAAGGTCATATTTGTCGCCAATTTCTTCAATGGTCGGGCCGCTATCACCTTCCAAGCCAAAATAAGCAGAAAGAATTTCCGCCTCGCGCATACTAAGCGAACGTAAAATCCGACGAATCTCATTGCGCAACGAATCCTTCATTACGTCTTCATCTGTATCATTGCTGCCTTCCAGCAAATCGCCCATCGCTACGTCTTCGGCCTCGTGAACTGGTGCATCCAAAGAAGTATGACGCGTGTTGGAAGTGAAAATGTTCGTGATTTCCGTCTCGCTCATTTCCAAAATCTCTGCAAGCTCTTCGGTACTTGGCTCGCGCTCATGCTCTTGTTCAAAAGCGATGTAGGCTTTGTTCGCCTTGTTGTAAGTGCCGATTTTATTTTGGGGAAGACGCACCAAACGACCTTGCTCGGCCAATGCTTGTAAGATGCTCTGACGAATCCACCAAACGGCGTAGGAGATGAACTTAAAACCCTTCGTTTCGTCAAAACGCTGTGCTGCTTTTATCAAGCCGAGATTTCCTTCATTAATCAGGTCGGAAAGGGAAAGACCCTGGTGCTGATATTGTTTGGCAACTGACACCACAAACCGTAAGTTTGCTTGTACGAGCTTCTCCAGCGCACGCTTTCCGGCTTCGGGCTCTTTTAAATTTTTGATTTTCTGCGCAAGGGTTGTTTCCTCTTCCGGCGTTATCATGGAGATTTTACTGATCTCCTGCAGGTATTTCTCCACCGCTTGCGAATCCCGGTTCGTGATTTGCGTAGCGATTTTTAGTTGCCTCATAAAATAATTTTAATAATCTGAAAACGTGTAAAAGTAAGTGAGTAACGGGCGTTTTACAAGTGCATTGTAGGAATTGTTTTGTTAAATACCTGCAACCTCTTTTCTTTCAGCCCTCTATCGTCAAATATTATTCCAGTAATTTGCAAAATCGAGCCTAAAAATCGCTTCTTTTTGTTAAAGGCTGCCTGTTACTACGCAGAAGCTTGTGATGCAATTTTTTTTATAGCCTTATTTTGGGAACGCCACAGCAACTATCTGCCAATACTTCGGACTATTTTTGACAGCCGCGCCGCCAAATGCTACATTTGCAGCCTCATTGTCTTAAAATAAAAATCCCGCTTTTCATGGCGCAAGACCTCTATCAGCAACCCGACCATTATCTTCTTGACGAACTCCTTACCGACGAGCAAAAATTAATTCGCGATAGTGTTCGGGCATTTGTCAAAAAGGAAATTTCTCCAATCATCGAGGATTATGCGCAGCGTGCTGCCTTCCCTGACCAGATTATTAAAGGTTTGGGCGAACTGGGTTGCTTCGGCCCGTTTATACCACAAGAATATGGCGGTGCCGGCCTCGATTATATCTCCTACGGATTGATGATGCAGGAGCTGGAGCGTGGCGATTCAGGCGTGCGTTCTACCGCTTCTGTTCAGGGCTCATTGGTGATGTATCCTATTTACAAGTTTGGTACCGAAGAACAAAAGCGCAAGTTTCTTCCCAAGCTTGCCACTGGCGAATGGATGGGCTGCTTCGGACTAACGGAACCCAATCATGGCTCCAATCCCGCAGGCATGGAAACCAAGTTTGTAGATGCTGGCGACCATGTGATTTTGAACGGCGCGAAGATGTGGATTTCCAATGCACCCTTTGCCCAAGTGGCCGTGGTGTGGGCAAAGGACGAAGCTGGCGATATCCGTGGATTGATTGTGGAGCGCGGCATGGAAGGGTTTACCACGCCTGAAACGCATGGCAAATGGAGCTTGCGAGCATCTGCAACCGGCGAGCTTGTTTTTGACAATGTAAAGATTCCGAAAGGAAATATTTTCCCGACCATCAAAGGACTGAAGGGGCCATTGAGTTGCCTTTCTAGTGCAAGGTATGGCATCGCTTGGGGCGCTCTAGGTGCAGGTATGGATTGCTATGATACAGCACTTCGTTATGCCAAACAGCGTGAACAATTTGGTCGGCCAATTGCAGGTTTTCAGCTCACGCAAAAGAAGCTGGCCGAGATGATTACCGAGATTACTAAAGGTCAGCTTCTGAACTGGCGGCTTGGCGTGCTGCGCAATGAAGACCGCGCTACGCCTGCTCAAATCTCTATGGCGAAAAGGAATAGTGTGGATGTCGCCTTGCATATTGCCCGCGAAGCCCGTCAAATTTTGGGCGGTATGGGCATCACAGGCGAGTACCCGATTATGCGCCACATGATGAACCTCGAAAGCGTGATTACTTACGAAGGCACACACGATATTCATCTGTTGATTACAGGCATGGAAGTGACAGGCCTCAATGCTTTTAAATAGGGGATTGGCCTACACTTTTTTTAAGAAAATCCAGCACTAAATCCGCGATTTTGCATCCATGAAAGTTCTGCTCAACGCCAAGGAATTTGATATCACCCTTCAGCGGCTCGCACACGAGTTGTTGGAGCATCATAACAACTTTGAGGAAACAGCTATCATTGGCATACAACCGCGAGGGGTGCTGCTTTCAGACAGATTGGTGGCTATCCTCGAAGCTATTACTGGCAACAAAAATATCCGCTACGGTAAGCTCGATATCACCTTTCATCGAGACGATGTGCATACCAGCGGAGCGCTGCATGTACCCAGCGTAAACGACATGCCTTTTTCTACAGAAGGGCGGAACATTATTCTGATAGATGATGTGCTCCATACCGGACGAACTATTCGGGCGGCAATGGACGCGATATTAGCTTATGGCCGACCATCACGGATTGAATTGTTGACCTTGGTGGATAGGAAATTTTCCCGAGAATTACCCGTACAATCGGATTACACAGGCCGCAGCATAGACACTATTTCTACCCAAAGAGTAGTGGTGGAGTGGGAGCCCGAAGCCAGAATTTTGCTGATAGATTAATGGTCAGGATGAAGGCGTAGCTGCCATAAAATTGTTGTCCCTCCAGAGTTTTGAACCTGAAAGAAATAGTCGCACTTTACCATCAAAATATCGCACCTTCAGGGTTGAACCCACGCCCAGCCCTTTGGGTTGTAAATCTTCTTCTTTGGAATCTCTCAGCGAAACTTAGTGCTTTCTTAATGTCCTTAGTGCATTAGTGGTTAATCTTCAAATCTTCAAATCTTCAAATCTTCAAATCAAACCGTATGGCTCAAGCTTGCGTAATACTTCTTGGCATAAGAGGAAATCAACTGCGCTTTGTCTGTACCATTGATAATGCGTCGTGCATTTGTCCAATCTTCTGTTGTTGGATTAAAGTAGTTTTTCAAACTCTTCCCAGTAAACCATCCTTCCGTCATACCATAAAACATGATTTTCGTGGCGTTAGGTAGTGCCAACGCAAGCTCGGGATGATGGAGTAAATCAACACCTAATTTTTGGCCAGCTTTTGCATAGTTCTCATACCAAGTAAGCTGCACAAAGCCGCGCCCATAAAAGATTGCAGTCGTGTCGGTATAAGGAACACGGCTCATTTTTAACCGTTTGCCATAAGGCATGTTTTTGCCTTTGCCATACTCTTCTATGGGCTGCATGGTTCTGTCCGTTTCATGGTGCGCAGTAGCCAGCATATAAGCCAACCAACGGTCATCATTTTTAGCCCAAGATTTTTCCCATTCATCAAGAATGGCGGTAAGACCGTTTACTTGGCTTAGGCGCAGTTTGCCGTCAAACAAGGTTCGTCGAGTGTTGTCGAAGAAAAAGGTTCTATTAATCATAGTGAAGGTGTTTTAGTAAGCTCTAAAATAATCTTCAACTGTCAAACTTTATAGCATCAAGGACAATAGGAATGGCCTCTTCCAAAAATCCCCCTGTAAATCAATTCTTTATTCAAAAAGAAAACAAAAAAGGAACTAACAAAGACAAAGCAAAGGCTGCAACAATCGGGACATTACACTCTTGTTTCAACTATTTCAACAGGGTTACATCTCCCTTAAAAATGATAGGCTCACCCGTATCGCAGCTCGCTTCCAGCACATAAACAAACACATCTGGGGTAAGTATTTTACCATTATGGATGCCATCCCAACCAGCAGATTCATCATTTACCCGCACATTTTCTTTGCTGTACATCAACTCGCCCCAGCGACTATAAATCCGGAAGGATTTGATGATTTTGATGCCATCGCCACGCGGGAAAAACACATCATTATGTCCGTCGCCATTGGGTGAAAAAGTATTGGGAATGAACAATTGGCTGCCATCGCAAAGCACCACCACCGTCATACTATCGGTGCTGGTACAGCCAAATTCCGTGTAGGCAGTAATCTGATACGTAGTAGTGACTCGTGGCTTCGCTTCTGGTGCAAAACATTCAAGGCAAGACAGCGTAGAATCATCCCGCCATTTCACCCTAGCAATGCCCGTACCGCTAGCTTGTAACAACACGGCACGACCCGCAATTACTTTCAAATCTCCTCCCGCATCTACTGTTGGTAATGGATGAACTGTTACTTGTACAGAATGGGTTGAAGCCAAGCAGGAACCTTCTTTCGCTGTCACGATGTAAGTAGTGTTGGTCTTAGGCGATGCCATAGGTTTAGCTATGTTGGGACTGTCCAAGCCATCCGGTGGCGCCCAATTGTAAATTGTAGCGCCAGCGGCAAACAGCCGTATAGTATCACCCAAACAAATTTCACCTTTATCTGCAACGACGAAAGTCGTTTTTGTCTGAATGCCCACTTTTACAGTATCGATATTCTGGCAGCCAATTGAATCGGTACCTGTCACGATATAGCTTATGGGTACGTTTGGCGAGGCCAATGGATTAGGACAACCAGTGCAACTCAAGAATGTTGGTGGTGCCCAAGTATAAGTCTTAGCGCCGCTTGCAAAGAGGGTAATCGCATCTGGAATGCAGACCGCAGTATCATCCATCGCGACTACAATTGGCAATGGATAAATGGTAATCATCCTGGTAAGCGTGTCTTTACAACCAGTGGCATTAGTGGCAATCAGCGTTACCGGGTATTGTCCGGCGGAGTTGTAAATCCTATTTACAGGATTGCCAATGGCACTTCCGGCAGTCCCAAAATTCCAACGCCAATCTTTCATTGCTGAGAAATAGCTAAAGGAAGTATCTACTAATTGAATTGCGGTTTTTTCGCAAGGTGGCAAAGCCTTAAATCCTGCTCTCACAGCATCTACTTTTATCGTGTCAAGACCGATACTGGAAGCTTTACAACCTGACTTTTTATCTGAGAAAATAAGCTTGGGAACATAGGCACCAGGGTTGAGATAAGTGTGCATGCTCGTCAAGCCTGTTCCAGAAAGAGTCGTACCGTCTGCAAAATCCCAAATCACAGAGTCAGCGACATTGACAATTTTGGACGTAAAGTGCACGGTGAGCGGATTACAGCCAATTTTCTCTGGGTAATCGAACGCGCCAGAATAGCCTAAAACACGAACTGTATGTGTTGCGGTGTCTTTACAACCATTGCCATCGGTCACTACCAGCATTACGCTGTAAACGCCTGGCGTGCCGAAGGTGCTTGTCGGGTTGGTAACCGAAGAGGTTGCGGTGTTTTTAAAATCCCAGGCATACTTTCCTCCACCAGTTGAGCCGTTTGTAAAGGATACGATAAGCGGCGGACAAACGGCAATGGAATCACTCACTGAAAATGCAGCGGTGGGGCGAGTAATCGTGATTGTTTTAATCATCGTATCGCTGCAACCGGTGCTATCAAATACGGCCATCTTCACCGTATAAGCTCCGGCAGCTTTATAAATATGCGTGGTGTTGAAAGTGTTCGCAGAATCGCCATCTCCAAAACTCCAGTAAGTGGCCAGATTGCTGGTAGCACCTACAGAAATATTTGTAAAGTTGAAAACATTGCCCACACAGCCATCCAACGCATTTACCTGATAAAAGGCATTCGGTTTTCGAGATTCAATATAGCCTACTTTAAAGACAGAGTCCGGACAGCCATTCCAGTCTGTGACCACAAATTTTACGGTATAAATCCCATCGAGTGGGTAGTAAGCCGTTGTATAAACATTGCTATTTCGAGCGGTGTCCCCATTACCAAATCGCCAATAGCTATTGCCCAAAGCCGTGCCCGGCGTGAAGGCCGTGGTGTCTTTAAAGGTTACTGTGAGTGGTGCGCAGCCAATGGTTGGTGTGGCGCTAAAGCCAGCAACCGGATGGGAAACAATTATATAGTTGTTCTTTACTACACTGTCTCGGCATCGTTTGTACGTGACCAAAAAAAGCTTTACAGTATGGTAGCCCGTATTCGGAAGCATGGAATCCTTGAATACCTGGTTTACAGAATCACTAGGGTTGATTAGACCATCAATCGACCAAGCCCACAAATGTTCGTTCGGCCCGGAGTAAGATGCCGTGAGGTGGAGCGTATCTCTTTGACAAAGGGTTGTATCGCTGGCCTTAAAGTCCAAATTTATAGGAATTATTCTAATGGTATCTGTAACCGTATCTCTACAGCCATAAGTAGAATTCCAAGTGATTTGGGTGGCAGGATACTTTCCCGGGCCTGGATAAATATGCTGTGGACTTTGGACTGTTGTATTGGGACTACCATCTCCAAAAACCCAAAGGTGGGTCGTGGCACCGATGGAGATATCGGTAAAATTCACGGTAAGGCTCGGCCAGCAATATATAGAATCATTAAAGTTGGCATCAGAGGGAAGAATAGTAATCAGGTTTTGTCTGGAGACACTGTCGTAACAACCATTCCAATCAGAGATTAAAGTAACGGTAAAAGTGCCCGGTCTTCTATAAAAATAGTCCCCCTGAACTTGGCCGGTTTCATCACCGTTTCCCCAACGCCAATAGAAGGTAATACTCGTATCAGCAGTAGTGTTTTGTAAGTGAATAAGCTGTCTTACACACGTTGTATCTGGTCCGCCGGTAAAACTTGGGGGCATTTTATCGCCAACAGGCACTTGTATTACACTGGTAAAGGTGCAGCCATTTGCGGTCGTAATCGTTAAGGTGGCATAATGAATTCCTGTTGTTGTAAAAGTGAAACTGGGAGTGGAATCATTTGAAGTCAACGTAGGGTTTCCGTCGAATACCCAATGCCAAGAAACAGTTTTGGAGGGGTAGGGGCCATAAGCACCAATCTTCCAAGGAGTGTAGGGAATGGAGGAATAAAGATCAGCATTGAAGACAACCGTCAACGGTACACATCCGCCTTTCGGACGGGTACCACCAAAAATAAACGCATCATATATTAGCAGTGAATCGTTTTTGAAAGTATCAATGCAGCCACCTGGCGAGGTCCCGATTAGTGTTGCAGATTCAATAGTACCAATGGGATAATAGTGCGTTGCCGTAGTGCCTGTCGCCGTTCCTCCACTTGCAAAAGACCAAGTGTAAGTCATGCCCGGTGTATTACTCTTTCCTGTGAAAGTATAGGTGGCCGGTGTTTGACAAGGTGTATCATTGGTGATCCAAATTATAGGCTTTGGCTGAATAGTAATAGTGTGTCTCACGGTGTCTAAGCAACTGCTATCCGTTGAAAGTAGCATGACAGTATAAACACCTGCTGCGGTAAAATAATGCGCAGCCGTACTGCCATAAAAATAGCCGGTACCATCGCCGAAATCCCAAGTACTTGCACTGGAGCCAGGTGTAGTATTGGTAAAAGAAACACTAGTAGAATCGCAGCCAATGGCAGGCCCAGTAAAGCTTGCATTATTGGCTTTGACAGAAACGTACTTTTTCTTCACCACAGAATCCTTGCAGCCGTTCGCGTCCGTCATGTACATCACCACATCATACTTTCCTGCTCCGTTATAAACATGCGTTGGGCCATTGCCAGTAGCTGTGCCCATATCACCAAAAGTCCAGCCAACGGTAAAAGGGCCATTTCCAGTTACAGAATTGCTGAAGCCCACTATGGCAGGAAGGTTGCAATTGTTGGCAGGATTTGCAGTGAAGCTTCCCTGCGGACGAGCATTTACCGTCACTGTATTTGTAGAAATGAACGTGGTGCTACAACCCTGGCTATTCGTCACCGTCACCTTAGGCGTATAAGTACTGGAAGTAGAAGAACTGGTGGAATAAGCGTGAGATGGGTTGGTATTTGTGGAATTTAGTCCATCGCCAAAATCCCAATAGTAAGTAACCGACCCAGGTGTACCTGGCGTTACTGTCGGCGTAAAACTGACGTTCACCGGGTCGCAACCTAAAGAAGGTGTAAAGCTAAGACTCACTGTGGGCGCGGGATAGATGATAACGGTGTGTGACACTGACTTGGAACCAGATGTGCCACTTACGGTCAAAGTGACGGTATAGGTGCCCGGAGAAGTATAGCTCGTACTTGGATTAGTAAGGGTAGAAGAGGTGCTGTTTCCAAAGCTCCAAGAAGAGGAGGAGTAGGAACCCGAAGAAGTATTGGTGAAACTAACGACTTGCGGAGAGCAGCCGCTGGCGGGCGTAAACGTAAAAGCAGCAGTTATTTGCGCACAAACATCTGCCCCGAAAAGCAAAATGCTGAATAACACAAGAATACCCGCACGTAAAGAATTTTTCATGCGCAACAAGAGGATTACTTTATAAGACGGCTTAAAATTCGAATTGGTTGGGTAAAGGTTGGTTTTTTTGTTTGGAGATTTTTCACTAACTAGTCACAAAACAAGCCATTGGTTTGGTGTCTATTAATCTTTGAAATGCTTAATAAATTCGTACCCCCAAGTCGATATTTCCGAAAGAATAATTAGCAATGGAAAAATAACTACCATCGGTACGAGAGGGCAAATGATTACTGTACTTTCGCAACGCCTTTTTAGAACTTAGAAGGCAGCTCCCTTTTCTATGACATTGCGCGAACTGAAAGAGCGGTTTCGCTCCCGCGAAATGAAGTCCCTTTTTACCCGCTCCGTTTCTACACCGGAGCTGCCGCTCCACGCCTCCGATAAAGCAAAGATTATCGAAGACATGGAGCTCGAAGAAGCACTTCCTGCTTTTGCAGATTTGGGAGATGAGCAGCTAGAAGTCTTTCCCTATTTAGAGATTATCCGCCAGCGGGAATTGATAGATGAGCTGCCAGCAGCAAGGGTTTCAAGCATTTTGAATGGTCTTTCTTCTGATGATCGTACTACATTATTTGCCAGCTTTGACGAGGAGGATTTGCCCCGTTATCTCGCCTTTCTAAATCACGAAAACAAAGGCGAAACCAATGAACTTCTCGATTATCCTGAGAAGAGTATTGCAACCCTTTTGCACACCAGTTTTGTGACCGTCCGCGAGGATATGACCGTGGCTGATGCCATTCTTCATCTCCGCAAAAACCTAAAAGACAATGAAGCCGCAGATGCCTTCTTCGTGGTGGATAAAGAAGGCCGACTGATAGATGATATTCCCGTTCGGAAATTGGTGCTTTCGGAGCCAGAATTGAAAATCCATGAAATTATGGATGGCTTTTTCGTGTCGCTGCACATCACGGATTCCAAGCAAGATGCCATTGAAAAGTTCATGGAATATGACCGCGTTATTTTGCCTATTGTCGATGAGGATAATAAAATGATGGGCGTGGTGACGGTGGATGACGTGATGGATATTGCCGAAGAGCGCGACACGCGCGACATGCAACAGTTTGGTGGTATGGAATCCTTGGACGTACCTTATGTGGATACGCCGTTTAAGAGCTTGATTCAAAAACGGGCAGGTTGGCTCATCATACTTTTTATCAGTGAAATGCTCACTGCTTCGGCCATGGGATATTTTGCTAAAGAAATCGAGAAGGCTGTGGTGCTTGCTTTGTTTGTTCCGCTCATCATTTCCTCCGGTGGTAATAGTGGTTCGCAAGCCGCGACGCTCATTATTCGTGCCATGGCTCTGAAGGAATTGAGCATCCGCGATTGGTGGTACGTTATGAAGCGGGAAGTGATGTCGGGCCTTACGCTTGGCGTCATCCTGGGCAGCATTGGTTTTTTAAGAATTGCAACTTGGCAGGAATTGCATTGGTACGACTACGGCACTCATTGGTTCTTACTCGCCGTCACCGTTGCTTTTTCCTTGGTTGGTGTAGTGATGTGGGGCACTTTAAGCGGCTCTATGATTCCTATTATTCTTAAGAAATGTCGCCTCGATCCTGCAACTTCTTCCGCACCTTTTGTAGCAACCCTGGTGGACGTAACCGGCCTAATTATTTATTTCAGTATTGCTGCAACACTGCTCAATGGCTCGCTTCTTTAGTGAATCTTTCGGGTTTTTTTAAAAAAAAAATGAAACGAATTGTAAGCTTAGTTTTTCTCCTCTTGGCATTTTTCCCAAGTAATGCAAGGAAGCCAAAGCCGCTCACAGCGCAGCTTCGCAAGGGAGATATCCTGTTTCAATACATTCCCTGCGGCGATTTGTGCAAAGCCATTGTAGAGACTACTCCTTGCCAATCTGCACATCCCTTCAACCATTGCGGCATCTTGGATAAAACCGGAAATCAGTGGATGGTGATAGAAGCGATTGGTAAGAATGTCCATGCTACACCGCTAAAGAAATTCCTGCTGCGCGATACTTCTAAGCAGCAGTTTGTGGGAAGGCTAAAACTGTCCAAACCGACACTTACGGCGGTTTTAAAAAAGGCGGAAAGCTTTGAAGGTCGACCTTATGACGACAACTTTTTACCGGGCGATTCTGCGCTTTATTGTTCCGAATTGGTGTATGAAAGTTTTCTGGAACGCGGGCAGCATTTGTTTTCGCTCCAACCCATGACTTTCAAATCTCCCAAGACGCACGAAACCTACCCCGCTTGGACGGAATACTACAAGGAACTCGGGACTTCAATACCCGAAGGTTTGCCCGGTATCAATCCTTGCGCCATTGCGAATGATGGAAGGGTGAAGGTGATTGTGATGGGGAAGGATTAAGGTAAAAGGTAAAAGTCAAAAGGTAAAAGGTGTTGGAGGGTTTATGGGGGTGAATGCTTAGGGGTTGGCTGGCATTCGGGTTATGATTAATACTGGAGGAAATTGGAATCGAAACTGGTAAGTCTCGTGGCGGACGACATTCCGGTAGCACCATTAATTAAAAATTAAAAATTAAAAAGTCAAAAGGTGTTGGAGGGTTCATGGGGGTGAATGCTTATGGGTTGGCTGGCTTTCGGGTTATGATTAGTTCTGGAGGAAATTGGAAGCGAATCTGCTAAGCCTCGTGGCGGGCGATATTTTGGTAGCACCACCAATTAAAAATTAAAAATTAAAAATTCAAAAGGTGTTGGAGGACTCATAGAGTTGAAGGCTTAGGGTTTGGGTGGCATTCGGGTTATGATTAGTTCTGGTGGAAATTGGAATAGAAACTGGTAAGCCTCGCACCCGGACGAAAGTTGCGTTGCGAAGGAATCTCAAAGAGTTTTAACCAGAATCTTTATGCCCATGAATCGGAGGAGGCGCAGCTTCCTGCTACATTTTCATTCCCGCCATCGGATCCGCACCGTGCTTAAAGATGTATTCACTGTTCAGCAAGTACGCGCCGCTTGTTACAACCACTTCTCCCTCGGTAAGTCCCGATGTTATTTCTATCGCGTTATTTTCAGCAATTCCGGTTTTTACCATCCGTATTTCATAAACGCCCGGTTTGGTCTGTATCCAAACATTTGCGCCCTTGCTGTCTCTCAAAACCGCTTCAGATGGAACCGTAATAGAATGATGCTGTTTGTTGTTGATAGTAATATATGCAGGCATTCCGGGATGCAACTGGTTATTTTTATTTGGAATAGTAACACGTACCAGATTGATTCTTGTATCAGGATTTATTTCAGGATTTACAAAATCAATTGTTCCATTGATGGTTTCATCATTAAAGTCAGGGATTTGCACTGTTACGTCTTCACCTTTATGTATGAGGTACATTTGCGTAGCATATACCTGCGCCTCCGCCCAAAGTGTTGAAAGGTTAGCGAGCTGCACTACCGTACCTCCTTCCATTACATAATCTCCTTCCTGTGCATTTAGCTTGGTGATATACCCTGTTTCTGTACTGTAAAATGAAGTATGCGTTGATACTTTTTTGCTTTGGGCGAGTTGGTTGATTTGACCTTCCGTCATTCCCCATAAAAGCAATTTGGTTTTAGCACTTTCAACTAATGCAGCGTAATTGATAAGAGAATTCCCAAGTGTATTCTTTTGCGCTAATGCCGTGACGTATTCCTGTGTCGCATTATTCAGTTGTTCACTGTAAAGGTCATAAAGCTTATCACCCTTTTTTACATAGCCGCCAATATCTTTAAAATATAGTTTGTCTATTCTTCCTTCGACCCTTGCATTTACAGCCGAAAGTTTATCTTGATTGAAATTAAGGGTTCCCGTTAGTACTAATTGGTCTCCAAAGGCTCCTTTTCCTATTGTGTCCACCTTAATATTTCCCAGTAGAATTTGTTCGGCACTTAAATGGATTTCTGTGTTCATTTTGCCACTGCCGCTTTTGCTTGACTTGGCCACTGCAATCAGTTTCATACCACAGATTGGGCAATTCCCAGGATGGTCTTCATGCACTTGTGGGTGCATGCTGCACGTATAATAAACATCCTTTTTCACGACTGCCGTTTGTGTTTCCTTTTTTTCCTTGCAGGAAGGGAAAGCAAGCAAAAGGCAAAAGGCAATAGGCAAAAAGCAATACCTTAAAAACATCCAATTCGCTTTTAAAAAATTATTTTTCCTACATTTCTTATAATCCATAAAAATTATTTTACGTTTCAATTTTACTAATTAATATTTCAGTTTCCTTTACTGTCATCTGAAGACCGCACACCACATGTCTGTTATAGCTGTTTATATTTTTCAGGATTGTGAATCATATGGTTGAGCAGATTTCCAACTTATTCTGATAAATTTAAAAGTATTTCCTGTTCCTGTTGATTGATATATTTACAGGCAAAGGCAAATTCAAGCCATGTCTGTGTTTCCGCATTTTCCATATCTGCATCTGATATTTTTGAAAAAAAATGAGCTGGATATAATCTTTTTCTGTGCGCTTCAGCAAGGCATGAGCAAACACTTCTTGAAGACCGCTTTATCTGATTAGCAGGAGAATATGTTTCTTCCTTCGGGAAACGTCTCGAAATTTCATAAATTTTCATCGCCAAATCAAACCCTATTTTATAAACTTTTGTCTCATTTATTTTGTTGTAACCCATATTTCTGGTTTTTATGTGATGTGTTTTATTAATTGTCTATTGCCTATCGCCTATTGCTCATTGCCCATTGCTTATCGCGCATTGCTTGTTTTAATAAAACTCTCGCTATCCATTAAATACTGTGCATTTGCAGCCACAGTATCAGCAGTATTTAAACC
>JBDTKK010000004.1:0-2939 GCA_039935335.1 Chitinophagaceae bacterium | reverse complement strand
AGTTTTCAAAATGTCCCAAAAGATTATTGTCGCAATCGCCACATAAAAGACCGCCTTCATATACTCCATCAGATGGTTGTTTAATTTCCCACTTTTCAACTGTTCCTATTCTAAAAGGTTGAACAATAAGTTTATGGTTTACGTCAAACATGTCCTTGTACATAAAGTCAGGAATGATGTGAGACTTTTTAATCAAGGGCTTTTGTTGTCCGCATAGTTTACAGGATTTCATAATGACCAGCCATATGGATGTAATAAAGGGTTTTTAGCTTGAAGAATAGTGTTTCTTTAGCACTTAAGGTCATATATAGTACAATTATATTTCTTTCGGTTTCTAATTTTTTGCGGCCTCAATTTTCTAATCACTTTCAATATTATTCCTCAAAGCCAAGTTCGCTTGCCCTAATTAGGTCTATTTCACCTTCCTCTTTCATTCCATTGTCTTGCTTAGCAGTTCCTCTATGATAATATGCATCGGCATATTCCGGATGCAATTCAATCGCTTTATTGAAGTCAAGAATTGCTCCATCTAAATCTTTCAAGATGGCTTTTACAAGTCCTCTATCGACAAGAGCTTTTTCATTTGAAGGGTCTGCTTCTACCGCTTTATTGTGGTCAACAAGTGCAGCTTCTATATTATTTTGAAATAGTCTCATTCCGGCTCTTACAGAATAAGCTTCTGAAATTGTCATTATACCATCTTTTGGATTTAGTTCAATATATTTGGTAGCATCAGAAATACTACCTTCAAAATCCTCCATACCACCTCTCCGCAGACTTCTAGCTATATAATTATCACCCTTCTTCGGAGCTAACTCTATAGCTTTGTTCAAATCTTGCACTGCATCATAATCGTCAACTAAAATTGCTCGACTGTAATAATAGTCTGCATCATTTGGATTTAGCTCAATTGCCCTATTCAAGTCCTGTAGTGCTCCTTTTATGTCACGTAGTTTGTGAGATTTTATTTTGCTCCTCTGAAAATAAGAAAGTTCCTTGTTTGAAGCATCAATTTCAATACTCTTGTCAAAATCTTCAAGCGCTCCTTTATAATTATCTAAGTATTGTTTAGCACAACCTCGATAATAATAAGTACTAGTAATGGTTGGCGTATGAGGAATGGCCTTGTTATAATGTTCTACCGCATTCGCGTAGTCGTCTTCATTATAAGCTGCATTTCCGGCTTCAATAGATTTTAGACCATTGTCTAAGGCATCAAGAATTCTTTGTCCTGTCGCCCAATCCGTATCGGCACCATTATTGTCATTCAATTCCCTTTTAGCTTTACCTCTTTCCAAATATGCAATCGTATTATTTGGGTCAAGTTCGATAGCTGATGTAAAATCGGCAATCGCCTCACTATAATTCTTTTTATTCGCTTTTGATTTACCACTCTCAATAAAGTTCATTGAGCCTTCTTTGCCAAATGGCATATTTTGTTTGCTGTCCAGACTCGGAGTTACAATATTATCGTCTGTAGACTTCGTAAACAGTTTTTTGAAAAAATTCAGTTTCATCGTCGGTATTTTTTTTTGAAAGTTTATCTTTTTTTACAATCGTTCGCCCAGTCTTCGTTAAATAGTCTTTGCAAATTTCTCGTTCTGACGAATTTTCAAGCCACCCCCTCCCTTACTTCCTCCCCATCACCATCTCCACCCTCGCCAAAATGGCCTCTTTACTCAAGCCATATTTCTCCAACAATTGCATAGGCGTACCGCTTTCCCCAAAAGTGTCTTGCACTGCCACCATTTCAATAGGCTTTGGTAGATGCCGACTCAATACGCCAGCAACGCTTTCGCCTAGGCCGCCATTTTGCTGATGCTCTTCCGCCGTCACCACACAACCCGTTTTAGAAACCGACTTAATTATCGCCGCTTCGTCCAAGGGTTTGATGGTGTGCATATTAATCACTTCCGCCGAAATGCCGCGCTCCGCAAGGATTCTAGCCGCTTCAACCGCCATCCAAACCGGATGGCCGCAAGCAATAATCGTTACATCCGTGCCCTCGGCAAGCATCTGCGCTTTGCCTATTTCAAAGGTTTGATTCTCGGCGGTAAAGTTTGCCCATTTTGGCCGGCCAAAACGTAGATACACTGGCCCTTCATAATCCGCAATCGCAATCGTCGCCGCCTTCGTCTGATTGAAATCGCAAGGCACAATCACCGTCATGCCCGGCAGCATTTTCATCATGCCAATATCTTCCAACACCTGATGCGTCGCGCCATCTTCCCCCAAAGTAAGCCCGGCGTGACTCGCACAGATTTTTACATTCTTGCCGCTGTAGGCCACGCTTTGACGGATTTGGTCATACACTCTTGAGGTAGAGAAATTGGCAAAAGTGGTAGTGTAAGGAATCCTTCCGCCGATGGTCAATCCTGCCGCAACGCCAATCATATTGGCTTCCGCAATGCCGCACTGCACAAACCTTTCAGGGAATTCCTTGATAAAAGAATTCAGTTTGAGCGAGCCTCCTAAATCGGCAGTCAGGGCTACAACATTCGGGTTTCTACGCCCTGCTTCCAGGATGCCTTCGCCAAAGCCGCCACGGGTTTCTTTCTCATTGAGCAAAGTGATATCGGAGAGTTGCGCCATAATGGGCGCGAAGGTAGCGCGGGCAAGTTTTCTATACTCTTTCTTTAGAAAAGATGAATGGTGTATTGTGTATATCCTGTGTATTCTTTGCGCCAGCTTAACTACTTTCCTTTGCTCATTTCTTTATCTTTGAGGAAACACGGGTTACTATGTACGATGATGATTTCATGGACGACGAGTTTGACGAGATGGACGACTTGCTGGCGCGCTATGAACAGGTGAAGCGCGGAGAAAGTGCGGGAATGATGGATGAGGAGGATTTTGAGCGAATTATCGAATACTATTTTCAGGAAAGCAACGAAGAACAAGCGATGCTTGCCTGCGATATTGCCCGCACTTACTATCCT
>JBDTKK010000003.1:0-3780 GCA_039935335.1 Chitinophagaceae bacterium | reverse complement strand
TGGATTTTGCGCAAGCACCTCAACGATATGAATACCGACGAAGCCATGAATTTCTTGATGAAGCAAATGCGCGGTACCAGCAGCAATGAAGAGTTTTTAGCCACGATGAATAAGTAGAATTTATCAGAATTTTTTTTCGAGAGAATTCTCACAGTCCTGTAATGTTATTGCGAAGCCTGACCTGATACAGATCAGGCTTCTTATATTGGGCAGCCTAATTATTATCACACCGATGTCACACAAAAGAGATACTCCCTCAAAAGCTTCCTTACTTGTTGTTGAAGACGAGGATAGCTTGCGCGAAGCTTTGAAGCTTAATCTTGAATTAGAGAACTATGAAGTAACCGTGGCCGTCACTGGTCCAGATGCTCTGAAGGCTGTAAAAAACGAGTTTTTCGACTTAATTATTCTGGATATAATGTTGCCCGAAATGGACGGCATTACCGTGTGCGAGACCATTAGGATGCAGCACAACAATGTCCCGATTATGTTTCTTTCCGCACGGAATTCAGGCAATGATAGAGTCGAAGGTCTGCGCATGGGTGGTGATGACTACATGACGAAGCCTTTTAACCTAGAAGAATTGTTGCTGCGGGTGGACAAATTAATTTCAAAAAACAGAAAAATCCGCGAACCACATGCCATCTCCAATGTCTTTGAATTCGACAATTGCAAGATAGATTTTTCGGCACATGAGTGTATTGATAAAGATGGTAATCCCCAGGAATTATCGAAGAAGGAAGCAGCGCTTTTAAAGTTGCTCATTGAGCATAAAGGTGAAGTGGTAAGCCGAGACCATATTCTCCAAGTTGTTTGGGGCTATAACGTATATCCGACTACTAGAACTATAGACAATTTTATCCTCAATTTCCGTAAGTATTTTGAGAAGGATAGTCGGAATCCATTGCATTTTCATTCAGTTCGTGGCATTGGCTATAAATTCACGGAATAGGCCATAGTCTTACTTTTTAGAGGATTTCTTTTCCTTTTTTTAATGAAATAAGAAATAGGTTTCCTCTTTTTTACCGAGTGGCAATTGCCCATCTTTGCAGCTTATGATTTTTCGCGCCAAGGCTCCTTTACGCATCGGACTTGCGGGCGGCGGCACCGATGTTAGTCCGTATTGCAATCGTTACGGCGGTGCTATTCTGAACGCCAGTATTTCCCTCTTTGCTCATGCTAGTATTGAGCCCATCTTGGGTGATGAAATCATCTTTCAAGCCATCGACCGAGGGGAAGAGGTTCGATATAAAATGGCTGCTGTTTTACCTACCGACGGGCAACTTGATTTGGCTTCTGGTGTCTATAATCGTTTAGTGAAAATGCAGGGCCAGATGCCTTCCGCATTTCGGCTGACAACCTTCGTGGATGCACCTGCCGGCTCGGGTTTAGGTACTTCATCAACCCTTGTGGTAGCCATTGTTGGAGCTTTTGCAGAGTGGTTGCGCTTGCCTATGGGCGAGTATGATATTGCGCATCTTGCCTACGAAATTGAACGAGAAGATTTGAAGATGGCCGGCGGCAGGCAAGACCAATATGCAGCCACTTTCGGCGGTATCAACTTCATGGAGTTTTTTGATGAAGGCCGAGTGATTGTAAATCCGTTGCGTGTGAAAGAAGAGTATCTAAATGAACTCGAAAACAACCTCCTCCTATACTTCACCGCGACGAGTAGAAATAGCGCAGATATCATTGCCGTGCAAAGCAAAAACGTGAGTGAAAACAATGAAGCGAGTATTGAAGCCATGCATCAAGTGAAAATTCAGAGCGGCATGATGAAAGATGCTTTGCTCAAAGGGAATATTGATGAAATCGGTTCGATTTTAGACTTTGGGTTTCAGCATAAAAAAGCGATGGCGGCGGGCATTTCCAATGAAAGAATTGATGCTATTTACGAGAAAGCTTTGGCCGCAGGAGCAACTGGCGGCAAGATTAGTGGAGCCGGTGGCGGCGGCTTTATGATGTTCTATTGCCCATCGAATACACGCTATAAAGTACGGGCGGCTTTGGAGGAATTTGGCGGCATTTTTAGGGATTATCAATTTGTGGAACGCGGACTGGTCACCTGGAGTATTTAATAGAAAATGGACTTGGGAAAAAGAGAAGCAATAGTATTGGCTGGCGGCCTAGGAACGCGGCTCCGCGGCGTGATTGGCGATTTTCCAAAGTGTATGGCACTGATAAATGGCAAGCCTTTCCTGTATTATTTGTTTCAGTTTCTAGCTGCGCAAAAGATTGAGAAAGTTATCCTTTCCTTGGGGTATAGAAGTGAAGTTGTTACCGACTGGCTTCGGGAAAACACCTTCCCGTTTGCCATAGATTTTGTGGTAGAAAATGAACCCTTGGGTACAGGCGGCGGCATTCAATTGGCCATGAAAAAGGCATGTGCAGAAAATGTTTTCGTGCTTAATGGTGATACTTTTTTTAAGCTTGATTTTGATACGATGAAACAGCTTCATTTATCCAAGAATGCGGTAGCTACATTGGCTTTAAAAGAAATGGGGAATGCGGAACGCTATGGAACGGTTAAATTGAATGAAAGCCTTGCTATCACTTGCTTTGAAGAGAAGATGCCCAATAGTTCAGGGCTGATAAATGGCGGCCTATATCTGGTAAACCGGACCAAATTCCTGACCAAAAACTTTCCTGAAAAATTCTCTTTCGAAACTGAATTCCTGCATCCTGCATCCGGTAAAGGACAGATTTTTGGATTTCCCTCACAGGGATATTTCATTGACATTGGCATCCCGAGCGACTATGAAAAGGCGCAACTGGATTTCAAACTAAACTTCCCTGAATGAAAATTAGAATCATTGGCTCGGCTCATCCTTTGCGCGGTGGTGGTATTTCTACGTTCAATGAACGCTTGGCTCTGGCTTTACAAGATGCAGGACACGATGTGGCAATCTATTCTTTTTCACTTCAATATCCAGCTTTGCTTTTTCCGGGGAAATCACAGCATACGGATGAACCAGCACCGAAGGACATCAAAATCCACAGCGTCATCAATTCCATCAATCCGCTTAATTGGTTGCGCGTCGGGAAGATGCTTAAAAAGGAAAATGCCGACCTGATTATCGTCCGCTTTTGGACACCCTTTATGGGACCAGCCTTTGGTACTATTCTTCGGAAAGCAAAAAGCAAAAACACAGTTTGTGTTGCCATTGCGGACAATGTGGTGGCGCATGAAAAGAAGGTGACAGACCTTATCCTTACCCGCTATTTTTTCAAGACAGTCGACCGATTCATTACCATGAGTGCTGAGGTGATGAAAGACCTCAAGCAATTGACGAAAAAGCCCGCTGCGCAACTCTTTCACCCGCTGTACGATTCTTATGGAGCGCCTATTCCTAAAGAAAGTGCAAGAAAGATTTTAGGGCTACAGGTCAATGGAAAATTCGTTTTATTCTTTGGTTTCATTCGCAAATACAAAGGTTTGGATTTGCTCCTTGAAGCCATGGCCGACCCGCGCCTTGTTGCCCAAAACATTCAATTGATAGTAGCGGGTGAATATTACGGCGACCAAGCTTTTTATGAAGGTATTATTGCGAAGCACCAACTCGAAAAGCGCGTGCATCTATTTACCAATTTCATTCCTAACGAAGAGGTAAAGAACTATTTCTGTGCTGCGGATTGTGTGGCACTTCCTTACCGGACAGCAACTCAAAGTGGCATTACGCAAGTAGCTTATCATTTTGAGCGCGGCATGGTGGCGACCAATGCTGGCGGCCTTCCCGAAGCGGTGAAAGACGGTGTGACGGGCATTGTTTGCGAAGCGAA
>JBDTKK010000002.1:0-7182 GCA_039935335.1 Chitinophagaceae bacterium | reverse complement strand
AGAAACTCCAACTTCTATCTCTTCTCTGATAATGCTTGGGTGCAATCCAAAATCAATGGATATGCCAATGAAGGTTGGTATAATGGCTTTGGTATTGGTACACAACTCGAGGTAAAAAGTGGGCAGTTTACCATTGCGTTTGGCTTGGGCAAATCACCCGGAAATGCAGTACTACTGCGGCAAAGCAAGGTTCACA
Source organism: Chitinophagaceae bacterium (assembly GCA_039935335.1). Lineage (GTDB taxonomy): Bacteria > Bacteroidota > Bacteroidia > Chitinophagales > Chitinophagaceae > UBA1952. Next base: position 6,986 of record JBDTKK010000002.1, on the reverse strand, counting down.
TTGGCTATGTCGCCTTTTTCTAAAGATTGTATCCCTGAAGACTTATCCCCATTATTCGGGCTGAACGTTGATAGCTCCACAGCCCTTATCTCCTACGTCCTAAATTCGCGCCATGGCAAAGAAGGAAGCATCGGAAACACCGATGATGCAGCAACATCGGGAAATAAAAGCCCGATATCCTGATGCTATTCTCCTGTTTCGAGTGGGAGATTTCTATGAAACTTTTGGTGGAGATGCCATTAATGCTGCTCGGATTTTAGGAATTACGCTCACGAAACGTAGCAACGGCGGAGCGGCTAATATGGAGCTTGCTGGTTTTCCTCATCATGCTTTGGACACGTATCTGCATAAGCTTGTCAAGGCTGGATTTCGGGTAGCAATTTGTGACCAATTAGAAGACCCGAAGCTCGCAAAAGGCCTGGTAAAGCGGGGTGTGACGGAAATGGTGACACCCGGCGTATCCTCAAACGACAAGATTCTGGACGGTCGGAATAACAACTTTCTGGCAGCATTGCAACTTAGTGATGGCATCTGTGGCGTAGCATTTATTGACATTTCCACAGGGGAATTTTATGCAGGAGAAGGAGATGCTGAATACATCGACAAACTGCTTCAAAGCTTCGGTCCTTCGGAAATAGTGCTATCAAAATCCAAAGTCAAAACCTTCCGCGAAAAGCTCGATACCGGTACCTATACCTTTCCTCTTGAAGACTGGGTTTTTGCCGAGCGATACGCCTATGATTCTTTGCTCCAACATTTTGGTACGCAATCTCTGAAAGGTTTTGGCATTGAAGACATGAAAGCCGCGACCATAGCAGCGGGAGCGGCTTTGTATTATCTTAAAGACACTGCACATCCGAACCTGCAACACATTGCTGGTATCCGCAGAATTGTGAACGATTCTTTCCTTTGGATGGATCGCTTTACCATTCGGAATCTGGAACTTTTACCAACTGGAGAAAATTCAAGCAGCTTGCTCCAAGCGATCGACGCTACACTCACACCGATGGGCGCAAGGCTATTGAAACGTTGGATGGTTTTTCCATTGTTCGATTTGCATCAGATTCAGCAACGACACACGCTGGTGGAATTACTGATAAAAGAAGCTGACTTGAATACAAAATTGAGCCAACATCTGCGCCAGACGGGCGATGTAGAACGTTTGGTGAGTAAGATTCCGCTGAAGAAAGCAAGTCCGAGAGAGGTGCTTGCACTGGCCAAAAGCCTAGAACACATGGAAGCCATAAAGTGTCTTTGCGAAGCGGGAGACACGAACGATTTTTTGCCTTTACAACAACTCACACAGAGCATTCAGCCTTGTATAGAATTGCGGGAGCGAATTGTACGGACTTTACAAGAAGACGCGCCTGCTTTGGCTTCTAAAGGAAACATGATTCGGTCGGGCATTAATGAAGAACTCGACGAGCTTAGGAATATCTCGCGAAGCGGAAAAAACTACCTGCTCCAAATACAGCAACGGGAGATGGAGCGTACGCAAATCAGTTCACTGAAAGTGGCGTACAACAACGTTTTTGGCTATTATTTGGAAGTGACCAATGCGCACAAGGACAAGGTGCCGGCAGACTGGATTCGCAAACAAACCTTGACTACCGCAGAGCGCTACATCACGCCGGAACTGAAAGAATACGAAGACAAAATATTAGGCGCTGAAGACAAAATGCTCTCGTTAGAATTGGACATCTATGCCCAACTCCTTAGCGCCATAGAACCCTTTATTGCCAGCATTCAGACCAATGCAATGATTATTTCACAACTCGATTGTTTGCTGTCTTTCGCCAACCAAGCGAAGCGTTTTAATTACCACAAACCAAAGATGGTAGAGGAGGCTTTTCTCGATATAAAAGATGGTCGCCATCCTGTTATTGAACATGGTTTGCCGCCCGGAGAAAAGTATGTAGCCAACGACCTTTTTCTGAATAAAGAGGAGCAGCAAATCATCATTCTTACAGGGCCGAACATGAGTGGTAAAAGTGCGTTGCTACGCCAAACGGCTATCATCACACTCATGGCACACATGGGTTCCTTTGTGCCTGCCGCAGCGGCTACAATTGGCCTTACTGATAAGATTTTTACCCGCGTTGGTGCGAGCGATAATTTGAGCGGCGGCGAGAGTACGTTCATGGTGGAGATGAACGAAACGGCATCGATCATCAATAGTATTTCAGAGAGAAGTTTGGTTTTGCTGGACGAGATTGGCCGCGGCACGAGTACCTACGATGGCATCTCCTTAGCATGGAGCATCGCCGAGCATTTGCATGAAAGTCCGGCGAGGCCAAAGGTTCTTTTTGCGACTCACTATCACGAATTGCACGAGCTTGAAAATTCGCTTCCTCGACTGAAAAACTTTCACATTACCCATCAGGAGACAGGCAACAAAATCATCTTTTTAAGGAAGCTTGCGCCGGGCGGTTCGAGGCATTCCTTTGGCATACAAGTAGCGCGGATGGCGGGTATGCCGCCGCAATTACTGGAACGCGCGGAAGAACTATTGGGCATTCTTGAAGAGAAACACGCCAGCAACAACGATGATGAAAAATCTCCAAAGCGCAGTCGGAAAAAGAACGTTCCTCAATCCACATTTCAGCTCAATATTTTTGATGGAATTGGTGAGGATATGCGAAGAATCCGGCAGTTGCTCGACGATACCGACATCAATACTCTGACACCAATAGAAGCCTTAATGAAACTCAATGAAATGAAGCGGATTGCGGATACCTACCAATAGTTCACAAAAAAAGGTTCGTGAAGACACGAACCATAGCAAGTTTTGAAAGGATTAGGGCTACTGCCCTCCACTATCATCCAATCCGTTTAGCGAATAATAGTACATTCCTTGAAAGCCCGGGTAGAAGCCTGCAATCTGCGCAGAGCCACCACTAGCAGCTATCTGCTCTGTCAAGTCTTTGAGATTTGAAACCGTTTGCCCATTCACGCTGGCAATGACAAAATTCTTTTTCATGCTCGTGCTGCTTGCCAAAATCCCCTTTCCGGGATCGGTGACTACAACGCCGCCAGACACACTAAATTTCTTCTTCTCCTCTGCATTCAATGGCCGCACACTCGCTCCCAGAAAGCTCATACCCGATTCGTCCTTGACGATTTCAGTGCTACCTGCAAGATTCTTGAGTTCTACGGTAGTAGTCTTGATGGCATCGCTCCGGGAAAATGTAACCGAAATGTGATCGCCGGGTTTGTAGCGTGCTACTTGTTCTAGTAATTCTGGCTCTGAATTAACCGTAACTCCTGCAATCTGCGTAATCAAATCACCCTTCTTCAAACCACCACCTGCAGCCGCGCCGCCAGGCACTACATCTTCCACATAAACACCAGATTTATGATCTAATCCAAGTGATGAAAGTTGTGCTGGGCTTGCGCTTCGGCGGTCTAGGACATGAATACCAAGATAGCCGCGCTGTACAGTTCCATATTGTCTCAAATCGGAAACCACCTTTCGTACAAGATTTGAAGGGATAGCGTAGCTATAGCCGGCATAAGAGCCTGTTGGCGAGGCGATGGCAGAGTTAATACCAATCAATTGCCCGGAAGTATTGACCAATGCCCCTCCGCTATTTCCGGGATTAACCGCAGCATCGGTTTGGATAAATGCCTCAATAGCAGTATTGCTTTGCTGGCGATTAATACCGATGGAACGCCCCTTGGCGCTTACTATCCCTGCAGTCACCGTAGCATCCAAAGAAAATGGATAGCCTACAGCAAGCACCCACTGGCCAAGATGTACATCATCAGAATTACCAAACTCCATGTAAGGCAGGTTCTTCTCGTTCACCTTCACCACAGCGATGTCTGTTGAAGGGTCAGTAGCAATCACTTTTGCGGTCGTTGTGTAGCGGTCGTTGAAGGTGACCGTGAGTTGGTCAGCACCAGCCACAACGTGATTATTAGTCACAATATAGCCATCCGGCGAAATGATAACGCCGCTCCCAGAGCCCATTTGCGGAGGAAGTATGTATTGCCGAGGGCCAAAAAGGTTGCCAAAGAAATCTTGCATTGTGGGGTCATTCGCCACAACGGTTCGAGCTTTTGTCGTAGTTCGAATATGCACTACGGTCTTCACCGAAGCTTCGGCAGCGGCTTGAAAATCCACTGGGCCTGAGCTATTAATTACAGTATGTTCCCCCACATAATTTACTGGCAAAGATTTTTGCGGACTGAAACTAAGTAGAGGGTTGTCTTGATTGAAGCGGGCAGCAAGAAACAATGTGCCCAGGGTGGTCAATCCAGCAGTGAGGATGACGGGAAGGATTCTGGATTTCATGAACTTTAGAAAGGTTTTGTTTGCTTGATTCCAAAAGTAAAAAAGGCCGCAATGACCTTCCTGTTAAATGACCAAAATAGCACAAGGCTTTATAAAATCGTTTACAACCGCGCTTTTCAGAGGGATTTGCTGGCCTTAACGGGTTCTGACGGTTAAATGAGGGAGCGTTATTTTTGCAGTTCATTAATTCGCTTGAAAAAGCACTCATCGCCGACATGCAACTTGCCCATCGCCTCGATAGAATTGAAGAGCCTCAGACCATTAAAATGGCAAAGCTCAGCAGGGAATTAAAAGCAAAAGGATTAGACATCATAGACCTCAGCATTGGCGAACCTGACTTTTCCACCCCCGATTATATTGACGAAGCCGCCGTACTTGCCATGGAGCAAGGCTATACCAAATATCCACCGGTAGCTGGCTTTTTAGAGCTTCGCCAAGCCATTTGTGATAAACTTTTACGCGATAATAATCTCCACTTTACTACAGATCAAATCATCGTATCAACAGGCGCGAAACAAGCATTGGCCAACATTGTACTGAGCATCATCAACCCTGGCGATGAGGTAATTGTCCCGACACCGTTTTGGGTTACTTATAGTGGTCTCGTACGGCTTGCAGAAGGCCAGCCAGTTTTCGTAAAAGCCTCTATTGATGCGGATTTCAAGATTACAGCACAACAACTTGAAGCCGCAATTACAGAGCGTACAAGGATGTTCATTTTCTCTTCGCCCTGCAACCCGACTGGCTCTGTCTATTCTAAGGATGAACTCGCAGCCTTGGCGGAAGTATTTGCCAAATACCCGCAAGTTGCCGTTGTGAGCGATGAGATTTACGAGTACATCAACTTTGATGGAAGGCACGAAAGCATTGCGCAGTTTGATGCTATAAAAGAGCAGGTAATTGTGGTTAACGGATTTTCGAAAGGTTATGCGATGACGGGCTGGAGGCTGGGCTATATGGCTGCTCCGGTGGCTTTAGCAAAGGCGTGCGAGAAATTTCAGGGACAATTTACTTCAGGGGCTAATTCCATTGCACAGCGAGCTGCTATCACAGCACTGAATGGCGACCAAGAGCCAACGCGAAGCATGACCCAAGCCTTCAAAGACCGTCGTGGCTTTATGATGAAAGCACTAACCGATATGCCTGGGGTACGGGTTTCAGAGCCTAAGGGTGCCTTTTACATGTTTCCGAACATCAGTTCATTTTTTGGAAAACGCGATGGGGAGACACTCATCGAAACAGACGAAGACATGTCCATGTATCTATTGCACACCGCACAAATAAGTACCGTAAATGGAGGAGCTTTTGGCAACGACCAATGTATCCGTATCTCTTTTGCCACCAGTATGGAAGCTCTTGAAGAAGCCATGAAGCGAATGAAACTTGCTTTGGCTAAGCTTCAATAAAACAGCCTACTTACTTTTCATGGTATCTAGTATCGGAATCACCTTGGCAAAGAGTGAATCCAGCTCCAGTGGCCGATCTCGATACCAATCCATGCTTTTATTGAAGCCTTCCATAGTTACATGATGGCGGTTAAAAATTTCCGCAGTCCAACGAGCAAGAGAGTCATAATTCTTGAGAGCATTTTTTCCAGTGCTATCGTGAAGCATTGTGCTGTAGGCATCAGCGATGTGCAGCTCTGCAAGAACGGGTGCCATCGTGCTTGGCGGCAAATGTTCAGTCGGCTTCTTACAGGAAAAAAGCAACAGCAAAAACAACATTGAGAGCTTCAAATTTTGCATCATTTCAGTGCGTTGTATTTGCCTGTATTGGTCGGGTCTATTGTAGAAAGTAGAGAAAGATATTGTTCCTTTTCCTCGCGAGTCCCTTGCAAAACGATGCGTACTATTTCATCGCTTTTAGCGTTAAAGAATGCTTGAATCAGCGTGGATTGTGGATTGTCTCGCAGGATATCTTGTAACGTTTTAAGCACTCCTAAAATCTTCTTCCTGCCTTCCTCGGGTTTATTCCACATCACATCCAATCCCTGCCGGTGATAGGTGTACCATGCGGTGCGGTAAGTTGAATATCTAGGGCTTAGTAACTGGTCAATTATCCAATATCGATTCCGCTTTTCTTCGAATGCCTTCCAGCCATGGATGCCACCATTTTCTGGTGCGTTTGTTACTACATTCTGAGCCTTCTTCAACATAGCTGTTCCACCATCCGGTGAAAAAGAATCATAATCGAGGCCAATAATAAGATAGGTATAATAAGCGAGAATCGCTGTGAGATTGGATTCTAGCGGATCAGAGCCCGTCACGCGGTTGTCGTCGAAGGTGAGTGGATTGAATTGAGAATAGTGAAACACTACGTCTCTATCCATATTGGTGTACGTAGTTGTAGAATAGCCACTATTAAACACGGGTCTGGTAGCTTGAATGCTCAAGGTTGCCGTAAAAAGGTCGGGATCTGCATCGCTATTCGAAGTGATGTTTAGCAGCACATTGCAGCCTATTTTCTCTTGAGCTTGAAACTCATCATTAGTCCATTTTCTAGAGTTCAAGAATTCAGTAATGCCTGCTTGTAGGCTGGTAAAGACTTTGGCATCGACCTTCTGAATCTTTTCATGAAGCACCTTGACCGTACAGTTCAGCTCCTGAGCGCTTCCTTTAGAAATCCCCAAGAAAAAAATTCCCCAAAAAGCCAATAAAAACCTTGCTGCAATTGGCTTGCAGAAAACACC
>JBDTKK010000001.1:0-3048 GCA_039935335.1 Chitinophagaceae bacterium | reverse complement strand
TGAGGAGGATGTCTTTGTTGCGGCCTATATACTGTGAAATCTCATCCACCAGAAATACCAGCCTGTAGCCAGAGCCTTTGCCAGCGATGTACTCTTTTAGTTCAGGAATAAGCGTATCGTTGATGCTTACCTGATAGGTTTCTGGATTTTTAAGCGCGGTGCGCAGCACATCGGAGGATAGGCCAGGCATCAATCCTGCGGCCACTTCCAATACCTTGTCTATCCAAAGCCTGGATATGGTGGTTGCTTGTGCTTCCCAATCAAAATTCTGAGCCTTTAGCCGCTTTTTGAATTCCGCAAATTGACCAGCTCTATCTAGCTCTTTTTCCAGCAGGCGCGCTAACGGAATATCCGTTGCATTGAAGCCACGATGCTTATTGAGCTGATTTAGAAAAATCCGGGTGAGGCGGTCTGTTTTACTATCTCCACTTACAGCTTCTACGTTGAACAAAATGTTTTCAATTTCGGCACTGGCAATCTTCAGACGCAATGCTCTGACATTTGAAGGCGTCGCATCAGAAAAGCTCAGGTCTAGCTTTGCAACTGCGTTTTCAAAATGGTTCAATGCCGCTTCGCGATACGCTGGTGCCATGCAGTAATGTGCATACTTTAGAAAGTGTGACTTACCCGAGCCATAATAACCATTTATCCAAATGCCAGTCTTGCCCGTTGACTTTTCTACTATTGCAAAAAGGAGCTTGTAAAGATTTTCGGCAATCTCTTTTGTAAAGACATACTCCTTTATTTCGGCAGCAACGGTTGCACTGTCTTCATCCCCAACCACTACGGCAGGATTAATGGCGCGGCTTATGGGGTTCTCAAAAATATCTTTGATGAGCATGAGGTTCAATTTGTGCGGATGGATTAGAGTACGATTACGCGGTAAGGATGCTGGTCTTCAAGTAGGTTAAAAAGCTTACAGAAGCGTTCAACTTTGCCCGGATAAAAAATGATAAGCTTGTAACGACTTCTGTTGAATTTCTCAAAATAATTGAGAAAGCGGCTGGAGCGGAGATACGGGAATATTTGTCCCCAACCTGTGATAAAAACATAGGCACGAGGTTCGGATGAGGGGTTCGGAGCGGCGAGATAATCTGCAATTTGCTTTTCTACTGCTGCAAAGAAAGCCTCGCTCGCAGCCTGTTCGGTAAGTATAGCACGCGCTTCATCTTGTGCAGTTTTCTCCAGCCTAAGAATGCTTTCGTAAAGTGATTCAGGGCCTACAATATTTTTTTTTAGAAACGCAAGGAAGGTCTGAAAAATGTTCACTACAGGGATGTCAAGATAGTTGTCTGGCCTGTTCAGTCGGTTCGTCAAACGAGTTATTTCTTCCGTCACCTCATATTCTTTCTCTGCATCGTAGCAGTAGAGATAATAGGGAATAGTGAGGTTGCCAGTCTCCGGTTCTTGGAACGTTTTATTAGCGAGCCTAGTGTAAAGCGCGCTGATACTTTCCTGCACTTCTTTACTCATTTTGTGTAAGCTTTTTTGTCATTATCGGTCAAGAAGCAGGCGTCCAGAAACCCATCGGCTCCTGTATCCATTAAACGCGCCACCAATGTCCGCGAAGGTGCTACTTTTTTCAGAATCGACTTGTCGGCAAGTCCCGCCTCGCGCAGCATACGGAGATAGTTGGTGATCGTTTTTAATCGCGTGGCGTCACTCCATGAAGCAACGATGTTATTCCTTCCTGTTAACGTGGACAAGTACAGCTCATAGTCGTACGGGTCAATGTTCCATTGAAGTCGACGTGCGTTTTTCAGACTTACCTCATAATGATATTCTCTCACCAAACGGTAAGAAGAAAGCGAGAGAAAGAAGAGCAGCAGGCGGCGGTCGTTTAGGTCAGCATTTTCATAGAAAACCCAGAAATCGCTTTTTGCGTATTGTAGCCGTTTGCGTATTTCGGTAATTAGCCTTTTGCGTGCTCCCTCAGAAGCAACTTTTAGCTGATTGCCGTTAAGAATCAAGCCATTATCGCTACCTACCAATTCCGGCAGTAGCGCTTCAAACTCATTCATTAATAAGCCTCCCGCTGTAAAAGATGCACTGTATTCCATAGCCGGATAAACCGGTGCACAATGTAGTTCCAAATTGTGGAAAGCTCCGCTCGGGGCGCGTCTTTTCATCACGTGCTTCTGTAGCTCAACGAGGACTGGTTGTATTTGTTGGAGTGCGCTTTTTGTAGGCTCTTGCCCAATAAATTTTTAGGACAGTTTGATTTCTTTTCCCCTTGTTCACGTTCCCTGCAATCGCAGCCGGAGAATCTAGCACAGGCTCCAGTTTCCAATTCGTGTCCCTCTGCTCCACGCAACTGTTTACAGCAACCCCCACATCATTTTATCACTCAGCTTTCCTTCCTCATTCACCCATTCGTTCACAGCATAGAAGCCGCCTCTTGTTCCCCTTATTTTGAAGATTTGCAGCCGCCCATCTTTCTTAGCTGTTGACACCGTAACAGAAATATGATTATCGCAGAGGTACTTCATTTCATCTTGCTTGTCCATAATTTCTAGTTCACGGATAATTTCCTGTAAACACAGCGGCCTTTTCATCTTTCGGATGCAAAAAACGATTCTTGCAGACCAACTCATTGAATCATAATGGCCACCCTTTGGGTTTTCCAATTCCGCATTGCGGGATTCCAGCCACTCGGTACGTTTTTCAAGCCCTTCCGCATACTGCCGGGCACGCTTCGCAAGCTCATATGCTACGTCTTGAGCCACTTGGCTCCGCAACAGTGCTGTGTCCAGCGATTTAATTTCTGCTTTTAGTTCCTCAATTTGCTTTTTAAGTTGTTCTTCCATTGTTGTTTTGCTTTGAATGTTTTTGATTTGGTACTGTCGCCATCCATTTGATTGCGATTTTGTTGAATCAGTTATGTTTTGCGTGAATTTGGCTGATACAAGTGGCCACAGGCGCAGTTTCTGGGATAAATCGCTCCGTTACGAGTTCTTGGGCTAAGTGGCTACTATGACTTGACCAAGCGAACGCCATAGTCCCGCTAACCGGAGCCAAAATTCTTGACTCCGTGCGGTGCTTTTGAAG